>NZ_WIJO01000005.1:0-59389 GCF_009496205.1 Streptococcus mitis | reverse complement strand
GGATTTCGAAACTTTGAAAACTTCAAAAAAAGGATTTTTATCGCTCTAAACATCAAAAAAGAAAGGACGAAATTTGTCCTTTCTCGAGCTTAGCTTTTCTTCAACCCACTACAGTTGACAAAGAGCCAAATTAAAAAGCTAGAGTTCCGCAATTGGAAATCTCTAGCTTTTTTGTGGCTGAGAACTATTTTGTCTCAGGTTCTTCTCCTGTCCCTAGGACATGCATTTTTTTAGCTTCTGCTTTGATTTTTTCAACTACTTCTTGGATGTTCAAACCAGTTGTATCAAGGTAGACAGCATCCTCTGCTTGTTTGAGAGGCGAAGTCTCACGATGACTATCCTTGTAGTCACGCGCAGCAATTTCCTCTTTTAGGGTTTCAAGGTCTGTTTCAATTCCCTTGGCAACATTTTCCTTATAACGGCGCTCTGCTCTCTCATCAACAGAGGCTACTAGGAAAATTTTCAACTCTGCTTGTGGCAATACAATAGTCCCAATATCGCGACCATCCATAACAATCCCACCTTGCTGGGCAATCTCTTGCTGGAGAGAAACTAGTTTCTCACGCACTTGAGGAATTGCTGCAATAGCAGAAACATGATTAGTCACTTCATTTTCACGGATAGGATGAGTAATATCCACATCTCCTACAAAAACAAGCTGGTCTCCAGTTTCTGAGCGTCCAAAACTAATTGGGTGCTGGTCCAACAAAGCTAAAAGTGCTTCGATTTCTTCTACTCCTAATTGGTTCTTGAGGGCCATGTAGGTGGCTGCACGATACATAGCACCTGTATCTAGGTAGGTGTATCCAAAATCCTTGGCAATAATCTTTGCGACCGTACTCTTACCACTTGAAGCAGGGCCGTCAATAGCAATTTGAATGGTTTTCATATCAACTCCTATTTGATTTTAACAACATCACCTGGATTAGCAAACCAAGATCCTGTAGCCATGTGCCCAGGATTCAAGGCTTCTAACTGAGCAATCGAGATCCCAGCGCGAGCTGCAATAGCTGCTTCTCCTTCTCCAGCCAAGACTTTTGTCGTCCCTTCTGGATCTGTAGCTTCCTCCGAGTGTTCAGAAGAAGATTCTGATTCTGAACTCTGTTCAGGCTGGGAGCTACTTGAAGATGAAATCTGTACTACATTTGCATCCGAATCGTGAAAATCTTTCAAGGCTACTGTGCGATTACTCCCACCTGACGAAAGATAGATAAGAACAATAATCATTACGACTACAATCACAAAGAAAATACTTGCTAAAATAGTTAAGATACGATTAGCAATGACTCCTCCACCTTGTTCTCTCTTACGACGTTCTGATCTTGTTTCTTCTTGATTCTCATAAATATCTTCTTGCCACGGTTCTTTTGCCATACCTTACTCCTTGTTTTTTTTTACTTTTCTTATTACAATATAAATATGAAAATCACACTTATACCTGAACGTTGTATTGCCTGTGGGCTTTGCCAAACTTATTCTGAATTATTTGATTACCACGATAATGGAATTGTGCGTTTTTACGATGATCCCGACCAACTAGAAAAAGAAATCTCTCCTAGCCAAGACGTCGTAGAAGCTGTTAGAAACTGTCCGACACGTGCCTTGATTAAAGATCAAGTCTAATATCAACAAGAACGTTCCACTCCTTCTAGTTTAGCATATTTCCATGCAAAATTATAGTCTTTTCTCTTTATTTTTTTCTGTAAAATCAGGAAGGTCACTTTTTTCTTTGATAAGATAAAGTGGTCTTTTTTTAGTCTCTAGATAAATCTTACTGCGACTTATAATCTAAATTTCTCAATGAGAATAGACTCCTACCATTCTATTTCCTTTACTTTCTTTACAAATTCGTCCCACTCTTGTATACAATCTTTAGATAAATATATATCCGTATAATTGAACGATAAATCTTTAATATTCTTCCACCAATCAAAAGAATTTCCCGCTTCTTCTGTTTCTATTCTTTTGTTAACTACTTCAACAATTGTATTATCTATCTCTTCCTTGTCATCTAAACTTAGAAATCTCCATTCAATTCCATTTGTATAAATTACTTTTTTATACCATAAAAGGTCTCCAATAAGTTGTCCCATCTCTCCAGTTATATGTTCAAAACTGTTCGATATGGTTGATTTGATTTCTTCCTCTGTAATTAAAGGATAATTTAAATTCTTAACTTCCAAGCATCCTCGAAGTTTCTTCCATTCTTCAATTTTTATACTTTTCCTAGATTTGTTTTCATAAGTCTTATCTAAAATAACTATATCAGGAAAATTACTTAGACCATAATAAATTTGTCCCAAACCACGTCTTTGTCTTCCGAAGACATATCTTTTTGATAAACTATCTTTTAAAGTTGGCTTAATTATATCAGCAACTATAGGATACAATTCAGCCTCTACATAATTTTGTTTCTTTATTAGCTCGATTTCTTCAGTATAATCCTCTTTACTTAACATAACATAATACTTCTAATTTTTTTATTTATTAAGTCACTACAATTTAAATTTAGTCTACATAGATTTTTTAAATCATTTCAAATCCCTAATTCTTTTAAAAATCACCCAAACTCCGAACTAAAAGAATTACAAATAACAAAAAGTGACTATGTCAGATAAATTCTATCTTTTTTTAGCCTATCATCACTTTTTTCTTTGACGAGATAAAGTGGTCTTTTTTTAGTCTCTAGATAAATCTTACTGATATACTTGCCGAGAATCCCAATGGTCAAGAGTTGAATCCCACCAAGGAAGAGAATAACAGCCATCAGAGAGGTCCAACCTGATGTCGGATTGCCCAAAATGAGAGTCCGAACCACAACAAAAAAGGTCATAAGCAGAGAAATAAAACAAGATAGGAGACCAGCCACAAAGGCGATAATCAAGGGAAAATCTGAAAAGTTAACAATCCCTTCAATAGAGTAGAAAAAGAGTTGCCTAAAACTCCAACTGGTCTTGCCAGCCTGCCTTTCGACATTTGGATAGTCCAGATAGTGAGTTTTAAAGCCTACCCAGGCAAAGAGCCCCTTTGAAAAACGATTGGACTCGGTCAGGCTTAAAATGGCATCCACTACAGATCTTCTCATCATGCGAAAATCACGGACACCTGACGGCAAGGCTACTGGACTAATTTTTTTCATGAAGCCATAAAAGAGATTAGCACAAAAACTGCGAAAGAAGGGTTCCCCCTCTCGACTAATTCTCCGTGTCCCAACACAGTCCAAGCCTGTATTCTGGTCTAGTAAGGCTTTCATCTCAAGCAACATACTAGGAGGATCTTGGAGGTCTGCATCCATCACCACCACCAAATCTCCGGTTGCATATTGCAAGCCTGCATATAGAGCAGCTTCTTTGCCAAAATTTCGCGAGAAAGAAATATAATGAACTGCCGGATTTTGCTCCCGATAGGTCTTTAAAAGTTCCAAAGTCCCATCACTTGATCCATCGTCGACAAAGACATACTCTATTTCTGTTTCCAAATCTGGAAGTAAAGCTTCCAAAGCCTGATAAAAAAGAGGAAGTACTTCCTCTTCGTTTAAACAGGGGACAATGATTGACATCACCATCTTAGTCTTCAAATCCATTTGGATGCTTGCTTTGCCAACGCCATGCGTCTTCACACATTTGGGTGATGCCGAGTTCTGCTTCCCAGCCCAGTTCTGCTTTGGCTTTTGCAGGATCTGAATAGCAGGCTGCGATATCCCCTGGGCGACGGTCTACGATGCGGTAAGGAATTGGACGTCCCACCGCTTTTTCCATGTTTTGGATAATTTCAAGAACTGAGTAGCCTTTCCCTGTTCCAAGGTTATAAACGTTTAGGCCTGAGCCTTTTTGGATTTTTTTCAGAGCTGCAACGTGACCTTTAGCCAAGTCGACAACGTGGATATAGTCACGAACACCAGTTCCGTCTTCCGTATCGTAATCGTCTCCAAACACTTGCACTTGCTCTAATTTTCCAACGGCTACTTGCGTCACATATGGCAAGAGATTGTTTGGAATACCATTTGGATTTTCTCCCAAATCACCACTCTCATGTGCTCCGATTGGGTTAAAGTAACGAAGCAAGACCACATTCCATTCTGAGTCTGCTTTGTAAATATCCGTCAAAATTTCCTCTAGCATAAGCTTGGTGCGGCCATATGGGTTGGTCACTGAAAGTGGGAAATCTTCCAAGATTGGCACTGTATGAGGATCTCCGTAAACTGTCGCAGAAGAACTGAAAATGATGTTTTTACAGTTGTTTTCTTCCATAGCTTTTAGAAGACTAACAGTTCCTGTGATATTATTGTCATAGTAGGCAAGAGGAATACGGGTAGATTCACCTACAGCCTTCAAGCCAGCAAAGTGAATGACCCCTGTTGGTTCTTCTTGTTTGAAAATGTCACGAAGAGTATCTGTATCACGGATATCTGCCTCATAGAAAGGCACTTCAACTCCTGTAATTCTCTCAACAACTTCTAAACTTTTTCTGTTACTATTAACAAGGTTATCCACCACAACAACCTGATGACCTGCTTGGATTAACTCAATAACTGTATGGGTTCCGATAAAACCTGCTCCACCCGTTACTAAAATCTTTTCTTGCATCTTTTTTCCTCGATTCTCGGATTCTTTTTTCTTATTTTACCATTTTTGATAGGGAATGTCATTTGCCATCCTAGAGGGTAGGATAAAATTTCAGTAAAATTCTTATTCGTTTTTTACTCGTTTGACATAGTTTTCAATTGGGTAGTTTAGAGGATCCAAGGTCAACTCCTTGTCTTGGATCAGTTGAGCTAGATGGTAACCAATGATAGGACCAGTTGTGAGGCCTGATGAACCTAGTCCACTAGCAGCATAAACACCTGCCAATTCTGGCACCTGCCCAAAGAAAGGCGAGAAATCACTGGTATAGGCACGGATTCCCACACGCTCAGCCCTTGAAGTCGATTTAGCTAAAACTGGATAGTTGGGCAAGGCTGCCTCCTCCATTTGTTTGAGCAAGATTTTATCTACCGTCAAATCAAATCCCATATCATTTTCATGGGTAGCACCTAGGGATAATTTCCCACCTGCAAAAGGAATCAAATCCCACTCCCCTTCGGGCATGACAACAGGGTACGATTCCATGTCTTGGGCAAGCTGATAATCTCGTAATTGCCCTTTTTGAGGACGGACATCCACAGCATAACCCAAGGGTTCTAACAAGTCCCACAACCAAGCTCCCGTCGCCAAAATAACCTGATCAAACACCTCTTCGTCAATCTGGTAACCTGATGCTAAAGGTGTCAGAGTTACTTTTTCTTTGACCAGCTTGACCTGACTGGCTTCCAGCAAACGAGTCACTAAGAGTTTGCCATCTACTCTCGCTCCACCAGAAGCATAGAGGAGGCTGCCGAAACCCTGCAGGCCAGGGAATAATTCATTTGCTGATGCTGGGTCCAGAATGGCTAATTGCCCTATCAAGGGAGATTCTTCTCTACGCTGAAGGGCTAGTTGATAGAGTTCTTCCAACTTAGTTTCATCCTTTTTCAGGAGAAAGACTCCCGAACGCTGGTAAAAGTCAATTTCTTGCCCTGACTTTTCTAAATCAGCCAACAAATCCACATAAAAGTCTGCCCCCAAGCGCGCCATTTTGTACCAGGATTTATTGCGACGTTTGGAAAACCAAGGACTGATAATTCCTGCTGCAGCCTTGGTAGCTTGACCTTGTCCATGGTCAAAAACGGTCACCTCTAAATCTGCTTCTTTGGAGAGGTAGTAGGAAGCAGTTGCCCCTACAATCCCTGCTCCGATAATGGCAACTTTTTTCATTGTTTTCACTTTCTAACTAGATATGGTGGAAAGGATTGGTCGATGCTTTACTAGGTAAAATATCAATATCCCAGTCTTTTTCCTCTTTCCATTGACTAAGAAGCTCTGCAATTTTTTCCACAAAAAGCACTTCAATATAATGACCTGGGTCCAATGCTAGCAAACCATCAGACAGCATATCCTGAGCAGTGTGGTAGTAAATATCACCAGTGATATAGACATCCGCTCCTTTAGCTAAAGCATCCTTATAGAAAGACTGCCCGCTCCCACCACAGATGGCCACTCTTGAGATAGGCTTCTGCAAATCTCTCTCTTGATAATGCACCATTCGAAGACTATCTAGGCCGAATACTTGCTTGACATGCTGGGCCAATTCCCCAAATGTCTGAGGCTGAATATTTCCAATACGTCCAATCCCACGTTCAGGACCTGTCTCCTGCAGATAAGTCGTCTCCTCAATGCCTAGCATCTGGCAGAACCAATCATTGAGGCCATTTTCAACTATGTCAATATTGGTATGGCTGACATAAACTGCGATATCATGCTTGATAAGATCAATGTAAATCTGATTTTGTGGACGGCTGGCTACCAAGTCCTTGATAGGACGGAAAATCGGCGCGTGCTTGACAATAATCAAGTCCACACCCTTTTCAATGGCTTCAGCCACCGTTTCTTCACGAATATCGAGAGCCACCATGACACTTTGGATATCCTTGTCCAAAGTGCCAATTTGCAGGCCACGACTGTCTCCCTCCATTGAAAATTCCTGAGGGCAAAAGGCTTCATATGCGTTAATTACTTCACTTGCTAGCATGGAGCACCTCCTTGATGGCTTGAATCTTATCTACTAGAACTTGACGTTCCTCCAGATTTTTTTCTGGGATTTGTCCGAGGGCAAACTCTAGCTTAACAGCTTCTTTTTGCCATTTTTGAACAAAAAACGGACTGACCTCTTTGGACAAGAAGGGTCCAAAGCGAACATCACTGGCTGATAGCTTCATTTGTCCTGCTTCCACCACCAAAATCTCGTAAAACTTGCCAGCCTCTTCTAAGATGCTTTCAGCTACAATCTGAAATTCGTTCTCTTGTAGCCAGATACGCAAGTCGTCTTCACGATTATTGGGCTGAAGGATCAATCGTTCTACATTAGCTAACTTGTCCAAGCCTTCTTCTAAAATCCTAGCAATCAAACGACCACCCATGCCAGCAATGGTAATGACAGACACTTGGTCTGACTCTTCAAAAGCTGCCAAGCCATTGGCTAAACGGACTTGGATTTTCTCCTTTAGACCGTGAGCCTCAACATTTTTGACTGCAGATTGGTAGGGACCTTCCACCACCTCACCTGCAATGGCACTTTCGATTTTTCCTCTTTCGACCAAGTCGATAGGCAGATAAGCATGGTCACTTCCCACATCGAGTAAAATAGCTCCCTGTGGCACAAAGGAAGCCACTAATTCTAATCTCTTTGAAATCATTTTCTCTCACTTTCCAAAACTCTATTACCTCTTATTATACCACATTTCAGCTGGCAATCTTGTACCTAAAAAGACCGCAATCCACAGATTGCAGCCTTTCTTTATTTTCTAGCTTGATAGCGACTAGTCAGGGTGAAAATCACGGTAAAGACCAACATCATGACACCATAAACAGGGAGTGTTTGTCCTGTAAGTGTCGCAATTTCAAGCAGTTTCTGGATCCTTGGGAAGAGAGCTGTGGCTAGGAAGCCTCCTACTGACCAAACAATCAAGAGGACACGCCAGAGGGTAAATGGCATGCAGGCTCTAAATACGGATAAGAAACCAATTGACCCCAAAAGATAATAGAGTAAAGTTGAGATTTCTAACTCAGACCAACCTTGGCTACTTCCAAATATTTTCACA
Source organism: Streptococcus mitis (assembly GCF_009496205.1). Classification (GTDB taxonomy): domain Bacteria; phylum Bacillota; class Bacilli; order Lactobacillales; family Streptococcaceae; genus Streptococcus; species Streptococcus mitis_BN. The sequence goes on along the minus strand of NZ_WIJO01000005.1, from coordinate 51,714 downwards.
AAAAGAACGCTGAACACAACCATGAGAGCACTTGGTAGAGCACGAAGCATGGATCTTCTGAGGAAGTTTGGCTCGACAGGTTTGATATTTCGCTCAAAAGTCAGAACGAATGGTGGGAAACCTTCCACGAACTGGTCAATCATGGTAATCTGGATTGGAATGAAGGGGAAAATCAAGATCCACTCAGACCGACCTAGTAAAGCACTGGCGATACAGATAACTGCGAGCAAGAATGAGTAGATGGTCTTTATCAAGAAAATCGGTGCAATGTGGGCAATATTATTAACCACACGACGACCTTCAAAAAGAATCTCAGGAACATCATTAAAGTCAGAGTTCAAGAGAACCAGATTGGCAATCTGACGAGTCGCTGGATCTCCCTCAGCCATCACGATAGAACAATCCGCCTCACGAAGGGCCAGGATATCATTAACTCCATCCCCTGTCATAGCTGTTGTATGCCCCGCTTTTTTCAGTGTTTGGATGATGAGTTTCTTTTGATGAGGGGAAACACGTCCGAAAATAGCTGTCTCCTCAGCCATAGCAATCAATTCCTCATCCGTAATTTTTGAGCAATCTACATAACTGTCATAGTCTGCAAAACCAGCCTTCTGGGCAATGCTGGATACCGTAACTGGATTGTCCCCAGAAATGATTTTGAGTCCCACTTCTTGAGAACGAAGATAGTCCAGCGTCTCAGCTGCTCCTTCTCGTATCGGGTCCAAGATTTCTAGCAAGGCTAGAGCCTGAATATCAGATGGTTTCTGTGGTTTGTGATGGTCTAATTTCTCCTGACTGAGAGCTAAGACCAAGACACGTGACCCTCTCTCCAAGGCCTCCCTGGCTTCTGGGGCTTCAGAGTCCAGCAACATCTCAGGCGCACCTAAGAAAACTGTCCCCAAACCTTCCAATTCCATAGCTCCCCACTTGCGGTCGCTGGAGAAGGGAAGATTAGAGAGCATAGGATAGGCTACTTGGCCTTGGAAGCGCTGGCGAATAGCTTGGGCAGTTGGATTTTTATCCTCACTGTGGGCCATGTAGCTGGCCAAAATGCTGGCAATAGTCTCTTCACCATAAGTTGCCGTCAGTGGAAGAACAGCCTCCACCTGCATCTTTCCTTGGGTGATGGTGCCCGTCTTGTCCAAACAGAGCATATCCACGCGTGCCAAGGTCTCAACAGAGTACATCTCCTGCACCAAGACCTTTTTCAAGCCCAACTTAATCACCGCAGTCAAAAGAGAAGTAATGGTCAGAAGGGCGATTCCCTTAGGCAACATTCCCAAAAGGGCTGTCGACGAATTTACAACGGATGATTTGAGAGGCAAGCCTTTTAACATCAAGGCTTCTAGCAAAAGAGCCAGACCAAAAGGAATGATAATCTTCCCAGTAAAACCAGCTAACCTGTCCAATGATTTCATGATACGTGAGTTGATGGGTTTAACTGTCTTGGCTTCCAGCATGAGCTTGGCAGCATAGTTGTCTGCCCCAACATGGTGAACTTGAGCCAAAATTGACCCACTGGCTAGGAAACTTCCAGACAAAAGCAAGGCATCCACTTCCTTTTGCACCAAATCACTCTCACCCGTCAACATGGCTTCATTGACTTCCGCAAATCCTTCCAGAACCAAGGCATCACTGGGAATCTGCTCCCCAGCAGACAAACGAATGACATCTCCTAGCACCAATTCTTCAGGATTGAGGGCAACTTCCTGACCATCACGAATGGTTTTAACCTTTTCCTTAGTCATGAGATTGAGCTTGTCCACCATGTGTTTGGCCCGTAGCTCAGTCACAATACCAGAAAAAGCGTTAAAGCAGATAACGGCAAAGAAGACCAGATTGCTCCAAGCCTGCACAAAGGCTAGTGCCAAAGCAATGGCAAAGTTCAAAGCATTAAAAAGGGTAAAGACATTTCGTTTAACGATTTGCCAAGTGCTGGTACTAGCCGATGCGGTAAAATCATTGACCAAGCCCTTAGCCTGTCTTTCCTTGACTTCTCTTTGGGTTAATCCCATAATCTTATTTTTATCCATAAACTCTATCATATCATTTTTTCTAAAAGAATTCTAATCTCATCCCAAATATGCACCTAGTCAAGGGAAAAGTTTGCCAGCCCTCCTTTGATAAGGTATAATAATAACAAGAAAACAATCGAAGGAGATCGCATGTTTTATACTTATTTACGCGGATTGGTTGTATTGCTCCTATGGTCCATCAATGGCAATGCCCACTATCATAATACTGATAAAATTCCCAATCAAGATGAAAATTATATCCTAGTGGCGCCTCACCGCACCTGGTGGGATCCTGTTTATATGGCCTTTGCGACCAAGCCAAAACAGTTCATCTTTATGGCCAAAAAAGAACTCTTTACCAACCGTATCTTTGGTTGGTGGATTCGTATGTGTGGCGCCTTTCCTATCGACCGGGAAAATCCTAGCGCTTCTGCCATCAAATATCCTATCAATGTTCTCAAAAAAAGTGACCGCTCTCTCATCATGTTTCCAAGTGGTAGCCGCCACTCAAACGATGTCAAGGGTGGCGTAGCCCTGATTGCTAAAATGGCCAAGGTCCGTATCATGCCGGTTACCTACACAGGTCCTATGACTTTGAAGGGCTTGGTTAGCCGTGAACGTGTCGATATGAACTTTGGAAATCCAATTGATATCTCAGATATAAAGAAAATGAATGATGAGGGCATTGAAACAGTCGCCAATCGTATACAAGCAGAATTCCAACGTCTGGACGACGAAACGAAACAATGGCATAATAATAAAAAGCCGAACCCACTCTGGTGGTTTATCCGCATCCCTGCCCTCATCCTTGCCATTATCCTTGCTATCTTAACCATCATCTTTAGCTTTATCGCAAGCTTCGTCTGGAATCCAGATAAGAAGAGAGAGGCTCTTGGTTAAAAAATATAACAATCCCTTGGCAAAAGCCAAGGGATAACTCTTTTACTTGATTTTCCATTTTTGGGCCAACCAGCTGGAAAAGACTAGAAATCGCTCAGCTACTTGTTCATGGTGTCCATAAGGATCAAAGACAAACTGGCCATTCGGATAGCATTTCTGAAGACTGGTATGGATCTGTTCAGCATAGGATGGTGCTTGAGCCAAGCGATTGCTATGATTGGCTCCTTCTGTTTGCCCATTCTGTAAATACAGCAAACAGTCCAAATTTTTCACCTTTTCTTCCCTACAGTAAGTCACAAAATCAGGATACCAAAAGGAACCGCAGATTGAAAAGACACAAGAAACCTTGTCAAAGCCGAAAAGACTGTAGACTGCTGCCAAACCACCTAGTGAATAACCTCCGTAGCCAAGACGTGCTTCATCCAGGCGATAAAGCGACTGCAACTGATCTAAAAGACCTCCAAATAAATGATCATGATAGGCATTTGCCTGACCGCCAAAAGCTGGAGCCCCATCTCTCAGAGCAGCTACCTTCCAGGGCGTGTAGTCGTCTAGGCGATTTTTAGAGGTCAAGCCCACTAAAATCACAGATTCTGAAAGCGAAGATAGGAAATCCAAGTTTCCATCATTCAATAAAATAACCGGATAGGTTCGATTGGGGTCGTAGTTAGAAGGAAGGCTGATTTTGACTTGAATTCCTTCCCAATCAAACTCATTATTTATTGATAAAGTCATTGATTTTCTCAAGGGAATCAATCACTGCTGGACCATAATCCATCAACTCATCGTAAGAGATAGTCATGATTTTTTGATTCTTAATAGCAGGAACGCTTTCCAAAACAGCATTTGCCTTCATCAACTCTACTGCTTTTTCATCCAATTTTTTATTACGATCGCTGGTTACATAGATAATCAATTCAGGATCCATTGACACGAGATTTTCCAAGGTCAAGCCTGATGTCCCCGTAGCAACGTTTGTATAACCAAGTTGGTTCAGCAAACTTTCTTGCAAAGCAGACTTGTAGGCACCGAAGGTTTCATCATTATAAGCAACCATAATCAAAGCCTTTTTCTTTTCACCTTGGCTTGCTGGATTTGCTTTCTTAACAGCGTCAATTTTAGTTTGTAATTGGGCTGCGTATTCATTGGCCTTGTCCTGAACATTAAAAATCATTCCAAGATTTTTGACATCTTCTACGATATTCCCCAAATCTTGCTGAATCGTTGAGAGAGAAGCTTTTTGAGTATAAACTGGGATTTTATTTTCATTCCAAGTGCTAACTGTCCCCAAGGATTTTTCAGAAAACATCATGTTTCGCCCCATCACAGCGTCTGGCTCATAAGAAAGGACTGTCTCTTGTGAGACTGTTTTTTTATCCCCAATTTGAGGAATAGTCGCAATCGCGTCCTTGTATTTGTCCGTCACAGCATTGTCTGGATTGAGCATGCCAACAATTTTATCCTTCAACCCCAACTCCAATAAGATTTCAGTGGTTGAAAGATTGTTGGTGATAACTTTTTCAGGTGCCTTGTCAAAGATTTGTTCGACTTCATTCCCTTTCGCGTCATAGGTTTTGACCGTTAACGGATAAGTCGTCTCTGCGCTTGCCTTTTGACTTGTTTCTGTGCTAGATTGTGTGGTAGCTTTTTCTGTAGTAGTATTGCCACAAGCTGCCATGGTTAAGGTAGCTACTGTTACGAGTAAAATACTGAGTGTTTTTTTCATCTTGTTTTCCTTTTCATTCTTATAAATAGTGAATCATGGCTTGCTGATCATCGGTCCAAGTAACCTGACTTTGAACTCCGTATACAGTTTGCAATGACTCAGGGGTGATGGTCTCCTTTGGAGTCCCTTGGTAAAGGATTTCCCCCTCTTTCATCAGATAGAGATAATCCGAATAGCGACAAGCAAGTTGAATATCATGTAGGACAGCTAGAACATTGATCTTAAGATTCTTCACAATGGCTAACAAGTCTAGCTGATACTTGATATCTAGGTGATTGGTTGGTTCGTCCAGGAGCAAGAGAGTCGGTTCTTGCGCCAAGGCACGTGCTAATAAGACTCGCTGCTTTTCTCCCCCTGACAGAGACGAATAGAGACGAGTTTTCTTCTCAAGCATATCCACCTTGACAAGAGCATCATGAACGAGGGCATAATCCCTTTCCTTTTCCTTCTGTAAAAAAGAGAGATGGGGCGTTCTTCCTAGCAAGACGATTTCCTCAACTGTACAATCAAACTGCAATTGATTAAACTGGGTTACAACTGCCATTTGCTTGGCTGTTTCTTTTAGTGACCAATGCTCCAGTGGCTTTCCATCTAGGCTTATCAAGCCTTTGTCTGCCTTTTCCTGACGATAGAGGAGTTTAAGCAGGCTGGTTTTCCCACTTCCATTTGGTCCTAGTATCGTGTGAAATTGATGCCCCTCAACCCTAAGAGAAACACCTTTGAGGATTTTTTTCTCTCCTAGTCCAAAGTGGATATCCTGACAAATCAAGTCCATATCAAGCCCTCACCTCCCTTCGCCTACCTCCAACAATGTAGATAAAGAAGGGAGCACCTACTAAGGCTGTGAAAATACCAATTGGCAGCTCAGCATTTTGAATAATGACACGAGAGAGTACATCTGCCCAGATAACGAAAAGGGCACCTAGTAAAGTCGCAACAGGAAAAAGTCTCCTGTAATTCGTTCCTACTAACCCTCGAGCTAAATGTGGAGTAATCAGACCGACAAATCCAATAATCCCACAGGTCGCCACCAAGACTGCTGTCAACACAGCCACCATGGTCACATAAAGATACCAATAAAAGCGTAAGGGAACCCCCAAAGTTAAAGCAGCCTCATCTCCCATCATCATCGCATTAAAAACACGATACTGCGTAGAAAAAAATAGAAAGGCCATTCCCACTACTATAGTTGGCAAAACTAAGTCAGACCAGGTAGTCCCAGCAAGCGAGCCCATGGTCCAAAACTTAATAGTCATCACACTGTCAGCATTAGCACCAACTGAGATAATAAAGTTGGAAAAAGCCAGAAAGAGAGCATTGACAACCGTTCCTGATAAGATCAGACTGGAAGTCGTCATCCTTCCCTGCATAGAGGCAATGATGAGGACAGCAATTGTTGCCAAAATAGCTCCAAGAAAAGCGCCAAGGCTAATCATCACTTTCAAACCAAGAATGATGCTCAAGGTTGCCCCTAGAGTTGCACCCGCAGAGATTCCTAAGACATAGGGCTCAGCGATGGGATTGTTCACTGTGGACTGCATCACGCTACCACACATAGAAAGACCAGCCCCTACTATCAGCCCCAGCAATACTCGGGGGAATCTCATGTTCCATACAATGGCAAGAGTGGACTTTGGCACCTCTCCTATCTCAAGAGGAAACCCCAACCTGCTCAAAATAATCCGATAGGTATCTCCTAGATGAATCGCAACAGATCCCATTGAAACTGCTAGAAAGAGGGAAATCCCTAAAACACCTAGCAAGACACCTAAAAGCAACACAAATTGCAGGTCCTGTCGGCTTCCAGAAAATTTGGAAAGCATGCAAACCTCCTTTGATAGAATCTTAAAAATTTAGAAAATTCTCATGAAAAGTATACCATATTTTCAACTGTGTAACAAGCTATGGAAAAAATACAATTAAAATCAGAAAAATTATGGTTGGTTTTTCCATACAGTGCTAGGAACCGTAACCAAAGATAATACTTGAGTATATCGAGGTAAGGTGCCTACGCAAAAAGCCCTCTGAAGTCAGAGAGCTAATTTGAACTCGGGCTAAAATCCTAGTGAAACAAAAAAATCTACACGATCAGAAAAGTCTCTATCGTGCCATTTTCATACATGATGTATAGTCCAAGTACAATGAATACTAAGGGCACAATGATTCGCTCGTATTTTTCAATTGTCTCGAATATTAACGGAATAGAGGATAACACCCGACTAATCTCGCATAAGATAATTATGCCGATTACAAACACAAGCAACGCCACGAGGGTCTGTGACCAATCTAACGAAGCAAAATAAGGTATATAGATACCTAAATTATCTCCGCCAGACGCAATTGTTAGCAATGTAACTGTCCAAAACAGTTGATTTGCCTTGCTTTGTTCTAATCTTTCAATAATTTCTTCCTCTTCTTCCTCACCTTCTCCAACAATTGCAAAGCGAATCCCTAAATAGATAGGGATTAAACCAAGCAATCCAACCATCCATTCTTCAGGCACAAAATTAACGACATAAGCAGCAACTAAACTCGCCCCTACAAGTAAGCCTGTGCCTAGATATTGCCCCGCATAAATATGCCATTTTTGTTTATTCTGTGATAGCTGTGCAAATAAAATAAATAAAATAATTAAATAATCGATACTGGTGGAAATATAAACACCAATAGCAGATATGATTGTCTGTCCCATAAAAAACCTCCTGTATTGGTCAGTAATAAATCAGCAGATTTTAGGAGAGCACAGACACATTAATTTAGCTATCGCTAGTGGGTAATGTCGAACATAGGAAAGCATTTTACTCCTCCTCAAAACGTAGTTACAAAGTAATTTCTAACTGGAATTCGGTGACTACTTCCATGTAAAGTATAACATACTATACTTTACTTCGTAAAGTGTGGGCTCTCCGAAGGGGCTTGCAGACAGCTACTCGGCTTTTCAAGCCGAGTAGCTACGCACCCTTATGGTGTAATTAGCTGATACCATTTGAGGTTTTTGTAGTCTCCAAAATTGTGACCGATAAAATCGTGTTTCATTCATTGCAGATGTATGAGATGTTTTTGTAGTCTCCAAAATTGTGACCGATAAAATCTCAATAAAAAAGCCCTCTGAAAATCAGAGAGCTCCAGTCTTGCTGGATAAACCGTTTATAGACTAGGCGACGAGGCGAAGATCGTACGAAACGTTCAGTGAAACAAAAAAAATCTCCCCGAAGGGAGAAGATCTGGTTTATTTTACCTTACAGTGCTAGGAACTGTAACCGAAGATTATACTTGAGTATATCGAGGTAAAGTGACAACGCAATGTAAGTGGAAAATAAAGCAGATTAACGACGAAGTCCTAGAGAGTTGATTAACTCACGGTAACGGTTAACGTCGTTTTTACGCAAGTATGCAAGCAAGTTACGACGGCGACCGATTTTTTTCATCAATCCACGGTAAGTAGCGTGGTCTTTTTTGTGTTGTTTGATGTGTTCGTTAAGGTGGTTGATTTCCCAAGTAAGGACAGCAACTTGAACCTCTACTGAACCTGTATCACCTTCGTGACGTGCATATTGTGCGATGATTTCATTTTTTTTCTCTTTTGAGATTGCCATGATGTTTCTCCTTTTTATTTGGCTTCATCCGAGTGACAGGTTGGCATGCCTGTAACCAAGAAGAAGTTATTTGTCTTTACGACAGTTCTTATTCTACCAAGAAGCAGAGACTTTGTCAACAGATTTACTTTTTAAAAACTTGATTTACTCTACTGATTTCAGGGATTCAAGCATATCCACCTTTCTCAAGTGGTGATTGACAAAGAGACCCAGTAAGACTAAGATCACAGTCACTGCGACGATTGGAAGAGCATAGACTTCCCAGCTGACTCGTGGATAAAAAAGTATGGTGGCAGGTGAGATCATTTGAATCAAAAATTGATGTAAATAGTAGCCAGCTACCAAACCGAGAACAATCCCCACAAGGGATAGCACCATGGTCTCGCGGTAAATATAGAGGGTCACTTCTTTATTATGGAAACCGAGAACCTTGATGGTCGAAAGTTCACGGATACGTTCTGCCACATTGATATTGGTGAGATTGTAAAGAATGACAATGGCTAGCAAGACGGAAACAAGGATAAGGATTGCCATGGTTTTATTGAGAGAATTGGCTACAGATTCAAAGAGGTGGATAGCCGTTGCATTTTGGACCACCCCAGAAACAGCAGTTTTTTTCATAAAGGCCGCAGCTTCTTTCTCCGTATTGGATGGTGTTGGCTCTTTTAATTTTACTAGGTAGGTATTGTCTTTCGGACTGGTACCGTAGACTTGTTCGTATGTCGCTCGGTTGAGATAAACAAAGTGTCCAACATAGTTTTCAGAAATAGCCGCGACCCTAATTTCTTTTCCATCAAGCTCCAGCTTATCTCCAACCGTAACACCTGCTAGTTGAGCTAGTTTTTGACTCACGACGGCTCCATCTATGACCTGCACCTCTTGGCCATTTTCCTCTAATGCGATAAAGGGTTTAAAATTTTCTCTGCTTGTGACCATTATGGTGATAGTCTGAAGTCCTGCTTTTCCTTTGAAATCTTTTTCAATGGATTTAGAATAGATTTTTTGGTAAGCATGGATAGGCTCAGATTGCAAGGCACTTTCTAGGTCTGCTTTTTCTTTCTCCGCTACACTGCTCTTTTCCGCTACAATCATCTGGTATTGCTGGATTTGTTCAAATTGACGCTCGACAACTCCTCCCACAGAAGACTGAATGCCAAGACCTGCAAATAGGAGAGCAACCGAACCCGCAACTCCAAAAATGGTCATCAACATCCGTTGCTTATAACGGAAGATATTTCGCGCCGTAACCTTATGAGTGAAGCTCAAACGACTCCAAATAAAGTTCAGGCGTTCCAGCAAAATCTTTGATCCTTTAACAGGAGGTTTGGGCAGCAAAAGTTGGGCTGCTTCATCGTGCAATTCCCTCCGTGCCACTAGATAAGCCGGTAAGAAACTGGATACCCAACTTAAGGCCAGGGCAAGAAGGCTATAAGACCAATAGAAATACTCCTGACTTTTCCCAACGACCATTCCAGCTGTTATAACATCCGAAATCACGCCTGCAAGGAGATAATGTCCTAGAAGCGTTCCTAAAACGGTTCCCACAGTTCCTGCAAGAAAACCATAGAGGACAAACTTGGCAACAATATCTTTATTCTGGTAACCTAGGGCCTTGAAAATACCAGCATTGGTACGCTCTTCATCCACAAAGCGAGTCATAGTTGTAAAGGTTACCATTGCAGCAACCATAAAAAGCACCACGGGAAAGATATTCCCGACAGAACGAATACTTGCTGAAGCGTTATTGTACATGAGATAGCCTTGACCACCTGGCATGGTTTGGCGGTTGTATACATGGTAAGTAGGCTCTGCCAGTTCATCAAGCTCTTTCTGGTGTTGTTCAAGCTTCTCTTTTTCCTTGGCTAGATTACTCTCTGTCTGAGCCTTTTTTTCTTTTTCTGTAGCCAATTCTTCCTTAGCTTTTGTCAATTGCTCCTTGGCTTGACTCTTTTGAGGCTCAGGCAAAGCGGTCACTTGTTCTTCTTGCGTTTTCAATCGACTTTCAGCATGTTCTAACTGACTCTTGCCTTTTTGAAGGTTACTTTCAGCTGTTTGGAGTTCTACTTTTCCCTCTTCCAAGCTCTTTTGCCCATTTGTTTTGATGCTTGCCAATCGTTTTTGACCATTATCAGCCAGCAAGTCTTGCAATGCTTCCTGATGTTGATCTCGTTTGCTTCTATAGTCTGATGAAAAAGCATCCAAATTTTTTAAATCATCATAGCGCACACGCGCAATACTATACACTTCTGTATCAAACTGACTGGCTACAATCACTCCATAGCCAGCCAAGCTTCCATTTCCACTACTAGCCCCTCCCAAGTCTTCTTGAGAAAGTATCTCACCCGACTGAACAAATCCAGTAATGGTGAAAGATTGGGATTTTATGACGGTCTTCCCTTCTTCTTTCTTACTAAAGGTGATAGTCTGCCCAATCTGATAGCGGTCTTTCCAGAAATCTGCCAAGGCAATTTCCTCATCAGCTTCTGGCAGTCGCCCTTCTGTCACTTGAAAAGTTGAAATTCCCTCTGGCTTAGAATAAAGTCGAACCGCTTCTTCACTATTTTCAACGGTTAGGTCTGCCATATAGCCAAACTCAACACTTGCCCCTTGAAGGGTCTTTAGTTCGTCTTGATCCTTTTTATCCAAGCCATAATCAGCTATCACGGCCAGATCCAAGGTATTTGCTTTACGAAGATAATCTTCTGCCGTACGTTCCATATTTGGACTAGTCACTTTGAGGCCAACTAGGGCTAAAGAACCCAGCATCATCAAGGTCAAGATAGATAAAAAGCGTCCCTTGGAAGCAGTCACCGACTGGAGCAAGTCTTTTCGGTATGTTTTTTTCATGCTAATACTCCAATGTATCGATAGCCTGTGGATGCTCATTGATTGTTACTCTCATAACAGTCGCATCACGCATGTGAATCACCCGATCAGCAATGGGCGCTAGCGCGCTATTATGGGTCACGATAATCACCGTCGCTCCCTTTTGACGAGACATGTCTTGGAGAATTTTCAAAACCTGCTTACCCGTCTGATAATCCAAGGCTCCAGTAGGCTCATCACAGAGGAGAATTTTAGGATTTTTGGCTACAGCGCGTGCAATGGAGACTCGCTGTTGCTCCCCTCCAGAAAGCTGGGCTGGAAAGTTATTAAGACGATGAGCCAGACCTACATCTGTCAAGACCTGCTCAGGATCCAAGGCATCTGTTACGATTTCAGAAGCCAGTTCCACATTTTCCTTAGCGGTTAGATTGGAAACTAGATTATAAAACTGAAAAACAAAACCGACATCATTGCGGCGGTAATTGGTTCTCTGGTGGGAATTGTAGTCTGCAATATTTGCACCATCAATCCAGATTTCCCCCTCATCATTGGTATCCATTCCCCCAAGAAGGTTAAGAACCGTTGACTTGCCCGCACCAGATGCACCTAGAATGATAACCAATTCACCCTTTTCAATCTCAAAATTCACATCGCGATTAGCCACAATCTCCGTATCCCCAACCTGATAACGCTTGTAACAGTGTTTCATCTCAATATAAGCCATCATCAACCTCACTTTCTTTAACTACTTCTTAATATCATTATAACGCTTTTTCGAAGAGTTGGATACTAGAATAAAAAAAACCGGCTCTATAATATTTGTAGTGGGTAAATCCCCTATAGATATTATGGAGCCTATTTTGTTGTAGAAAAAAAGTCCCATATCATCTATAATGAAAAGCGACAAAACAACTCATTAGAAAGAATCATATGGAACAATTACATTTTATCACAAAACTGCTAGATATCAAAGACCCTAATATCCAATTTATGGACATCATCAATAAGGATACACTCAGGGAAATCATCGCCAAACTGAACTACGACGCCCCATCTTGCCCTGAGTGCGGAAGTCAAATGAAGAAATATGACTTTCAAAAACCGTCTAAGATTCCTTACCTTGAAACGACTGGTATGGCTACTAGAATTCTCCTTAAAAAACGCCGTTTTAAGTGCTATCAGTGCTCGAAAATGGCGGTCGCTGAGACTCCTCTAGTAAAGAAAAATCATCAAATCCCTCGTATCATCAACCAAAAAATTGCTCAGAAGCTGATTGAAAAGACTTCTTTGACCGATATTGCTCATCAGCTGTCCATTTCAACTTCAACTGTCATTCGCAAGCTCAATGACTTCCGTTTTAAGCATGATTTTTCTCATCTTCCAGAGATTATGTCTTGGGATGAGTACTCCTTTACAAAGGGAAAAATGAGTTTCATTGCACAAGATTTTGAAAAGCTCAATATCACCGCTGTTCTTGAAGGTAGAACACAAGCTATTATCCGAAATCACTTTCTTAAATATGATAGGGCAGTCCGATGTCGAGTGAAAATCATTACTATGGATATGTTTAGTCCCTACTATGACTTGGCTAGAAAACTTTTTCCGTGTGCTAAAATCGTTCTAGATCGTTTCCATATTGTACAACATCTAAGCCGTGCTATGAGTCGTGTGCGCGTCCAAATCATAAATCAGTTTGAACGAAAATCCCATGAATACAAGGCTATCAAACGCTACTGGAAACTCATCCAACAAGATAGTCGAAAACTCAGCTATAAACGTTTCTATCGCCCTACTTTTCGCATGCACTTGACGAATAAAGAAATTCTAGACAAGCTTTTGAGCTATTCAGAAGACTTGAAACACCACTACCATCTCTATCAACTCTTGCTGTTTCACTTTCAGAACAAAGAGGCAGACAAATTTTTCGGACTCATTGAGGACAATATAAAGCAGGTTCATCCTCTTTTTCATACTGTTTTTAAAACCTTTCTAAAGGACAAAGAGAAAATTGTCAACGCCCTTCAACTACCCTATTCCAACGCCAAACTGGAAGCCACCAATAATCTCATCAAACTTATCAAGCGCAATGCCTTTGGTTTTCGGAACTTTGAAAACTTCAAAAAACGGATTTTCATCGCTCTAAATATCAAAAAAGAAAGGACGAAATTTGTCCTTTCTAGATCTTAGCTTTTCTTCAACCTACTACAGTTGACAAAGAGCCGAAAAACCTAGGTATTCCTAGGCTTTCTTTTTACAAATTATTTTCCAAGGTAGTATTCAGAAACGACGTTCAATTTTTCGTCGAATTCGAATACCAATGGTGGGAAGTTAGGGATTTCCACGTCCATGATTTCGTCATCTGACAAACCTTTGATGTGTTTTACAAGGGCACGGATTGAGTTACCGTGAGCTCCTACGAATACGTTTTTACCATCTTTAAGAGCTGGAGCGATTTTATCTTCCCAGAATGGAAGGGCACGTTCCAAAGTCACTTTCAAGTTTTCAGCATCTGGAATAACTGAATCGTCAAGTGAAGCGTAACGACGGTCAGTGTGAGCTGAATGCTCATCATCACGATCCATGTTTGGAGGCAATACATCGTATGAACGACGCCAGATGTGAACTTGCTCATCACCAAATTGTTCAGCAGCTTCAGCTTTGTTTTTACCAGTCAAACCACCGTAGTGACGTTCGTTCAAGCGCCATGATTTTTCAACTGGAACCCACAATTGGTCAGAAGCTTCAAGAGCCAAGTTCGTTGTTTTGATAGCACGTTTCAATACTGAAGTGTAAGCTTGGTCAAATTCGATACCAGCTTCTTTGATCAATTTACCAGCGTCAATCGCTTGTTGTGTACCTTTTTCAGACAAATCAACATCAGCCCAACCAGTGAAAAGGTTAGCTTTGTTCCATTCAGACTCACCGTGGCGAGCAAAAACCAATTTTACCATTAGATGGATTCTCCTTTAAATTTTCCGAGGTTTCCCCTCGTTTATCTATTCTATTCTACACAATTTTTCACAAAAAAGCTAGTTAAAATCGACAAGTTCTGACAGTCAGAAAGTAAAGTCCTCTCATCCTGACTAGGAACTTCTATAATTCATTACTTTTTATTTGCAAAAATAGAAGTTCTAAAATCATTTGTTTGGTCTAGGTAGGCTTTAAAGACTGCTCTCTTAAGTTTATGGACTGCACTGTCAGTCTCTGGATTATAATTACTCCAACGAGGACCTGTAGCATCCTGTAAAACAGCTTGGTCCATGAGTTCTTGCAACTCATTTACTCTTTGAATGGTTTTCTTGGCATTGCTCATCCATGATTGCGTCGGATCTTTAAAAGTAACTTTATTCAAATGATCAAACTGAGCAACGCGCTCTTGATACATAGCTTTTTTAAAGGCTGCCCAAGATGAATACTGACCACCAAATAGCTTTTCTAAAACAAGCTTATCTGTCACTAATCCTTGCTTTTTACCGTAGAGATTGATTGTCTGACCATTTTGTTTAGCAATTTCTTCATATTGGTTGGAAATATATGGGACCATACCATCTTTAAATCCTTTAGCAGCTAAGAGTTCATAAGCGATCCGACGTCCCATAAGATCTCCAGGAGTACCTTTCTCACTGCTCAATGCTGAAAAGATTGGTGCAAAGAGTTTAATCGTAAAGTAGCCATTTCTCTCATAAGTGCCAGCCTGATACTCACGAGCCGAAAGAATGTTATTGTCAATCAAACTATCAAAGCTGGTCAATTTTTTAGCTTCACTTTCTGTCAATTCTTTGACTACGTTAGTGGCATAAACCTCATTTCCGTCTGCTGGATCTTTCACATACTTGTTCTCAATTTTTCTAAGAGCTTCCATTTTCTGAGATACGTTCAGTTTCTTAACGATCGATTGCCCTTCAAGATATTCCAACAGATAGATGAGGTCAAACATATTATGAGCGTATTTCTGGAGATCGGATGCATCTTTGAATCGTTCCGTCGGATCTAAGACTTGTAGACGGGATCCTTCCATGCTATCTGATTTTGAATGTTTCAAGATTGAGTTAATGGTAATGGTCGCATCATTTGGATGATCTGGCGCTTGTAATAAGCCTTTAGCAAAGAACTCAGGACCAAGACCACTTCTTCTACCATAGCCACCAAGATAGATATCCTGATCTGAATCATGGGTCATCTCATGGGTATACGTAATAGCGCCATCCTTATCCAACATACGGTAAGACATATAATAGACACCATCTCCTGTTGCGTATGCACCGTGATGATTATGAACCACCTTGTTACCAACTGGTCCAAAGAAATGTTGCATTGCAGGATTTGAATTCTCAAAGTCTGCGATTGTTGAAGCCTTTCCTTCAGTATGATCATCACCAAATTTATAGGCATCATAAAGCAGGATCGTACGATAGAGTTTTTCACGTGACTGTTCATCCAAAATACGATACCAATAATCATAGTGATCTCGCTGACGCTTGGCTGTTTCACGCGCATTATCTTCAACAAACTTATTGAGTTCATCTCCAGCCTTATAGTCACTGTTGCGGTAGCGATCGTAAGCGCCAAATCCTAGGCTAGACAAGATTGAGATGACAAATACAGATCTTTCTGGCAAAGTAAGGAGTGGCAAGATCATATTGCGGTATTTCCAAGTACTACTAGTAATTCGGTCATAAACACCGATAGAATACTTAGTCCCTGCTTGCTCTTGCTTGGCTTTGACCTCTGCAATAGTGGATTTTTCTTCGACAATGAAAGCTTTGGTCTGTTTTTTAAACCAGTCATTGTTGCTAGTGTTTGGTAAAAAGACTTTTCGGTAATTTTCTAGCGTGCTAAACAAATCTGTCGTTCCATGATGGCTGGCAAGACTGATACCATAAGTATCAACGTTGTTCTTAGCAAGCAGATTATTAAATCCTGATTTCCCTAACTCAATCAAAGTATCTAACGGAGATGCATTTCCTTTGCCAAAGAAATCAAGGTGATACAAGACCAAGTCTTTAATATTAACCTGACCATAGCTAAAGTTATACCAACGCTCTAAATAGCTCATACCAAGAAGCAAGGCTTCCTTGTTGCGCTTGATTTTATCTACGATGTAATCTGTCATTACTTGATTGTTTTCCACTAGACCAGCATCCGCTGACAAGAGTTTTCTCAGACTTTCTTCTAGATGTTCCTTCGTTTTAGTAAACTGTTCTTCTAAATAGAGCTCGGTTTGCTTCACTTTTGGTGAAATACCAAGTGTGTTTCTAATAGCGTCTGAATGATAATTTACCTTCTTCAATTCTGGTAAGACTTGCTGGATAATCGTTTCTTGATTATACAAGAATTGGTTTGGCGTATAGAGAAGCCCCGTATCTCCTAGACTATATTCTGCTAACTTAGCAAAATCAGTCTGGTACTTGAGCTGGAATGTTTCAGAGGAATGATCCTGGTAATGGAGCAAGAGTTTGTTTGCAGTCCGTTTGTTGGAAACAATATCTGTGATGACTTGGTCATCCTTCATCATGACTGCTGACAAGAGTTCTTTTTGATATAAAAGACTGTTCTCGTTAACTAGGTTTCCGTATTTGACGATGGTTGCCTTGTTGTAGAAAGGTAGCAATTTTTCAATATTTTTATAAGCCAAGGCGCGCTGAGCTTGATAATGCTTCACCTTAGAAAAATCACTTTCTTTACTACCACTTGTTGAAAGAGGCTCCACTGTTGGAGGGGTGAGAGGTTTGATTTCTGCTTTTTTATTAGTCACTTCAGAAGCATCTAAAATTGTTCCTCTTTCTACAAATGATTCCTTGCTGACGACTTCTTCCCTGACCAAGGTGACATTGTAAACTCTATTAGCTTTGTTGCTGAATGTATTAGCCACCTTCATTTCATTATAGTGGTAACCGGTAATAGCATTCCCGTTGGTTACATTGACATCACTTAGTACATTGGTCAATCTTCCTGCATGCTGTTCCTCATTCGTCTTTCGATCCCACAAATATCCAGCCACACCCGCAACTCTACCAAAGTGCTTGACATTGTTGATATCACCTTCAGCATAGCTATCCTGTATATGCGCATCTTGGTCTACTAGACCTGCTATCCCACCGACAGTCTGATCTGAACTATTCGTGTTGGATGAAATGACTACTGTCGCTTTTGACTTAGTCAGTGAAGCTCTGCCTCCTGTCAAATGACCGACCAGACCACCAATATTGTATGCAGCAGTCGTTTCGTAGGTATTAACAATTCTTCCCTTAAAACTGCTCTCTGTGATGCTTGATTGGTCTGCCTTAGCCAACAAACCACCGATACCACGTTCCCCAGCCAGAACACCATCGACATGAACTTGCTTAATCTTTGTGTTATCCGTAGCTTCATTGGCCAGTGAACCGATATCATCTTTACCTGAAATAGAGACATTTTTTAGGCTCAACTTTTCTACTGTGGCCCCTCTCAAGCTTTCAAAAAGAGGCTTTTTCAAATTGTAAATAGCATACTGCTTACCATCTTTTTCACCAATCAACTGACCAGTAAAGGTGCCCTTGATGTAAGATCTGTCATCAGGTCCCAACTCCACTTCGTTGGCATTCAAGCTAGCCGCTAAATGATAGGTTCCAGAGAGATTCTTGTTGATAGCTTTAACCAGGTTGCTAAAGGAAGTGAAGGTTGTTGTTTCTTCTGTGGCCTTTTTTGCGAGATAGAAGGTGAAATTATCGACATATTTATTTTCTAGCTCTTGCTGGAGTTTCTCAGATTTGGCTATGATTTTATAAACGGATTGTCCATTTTTTATTTCTGCAGTTATTGAAGCGACAGGTAGATAGACATCTTTGAATGACGACGATTTTACCTTAACAAAGTAAGTGTCTATATTACTTGGAACACTGTCTAAAGAAACATGTTGTTTGTAAGTACCATTGGTCTGACTATATAACTCCAGATCAGAAACATTTCTTAATTCAAGTGTTTTTTCTGGATCTTTTTCTTTTAGTTTTTCAGACGGATTTTCTGGTTTTGCTTGCTCAATATTGCCAGTATATTCTGGAAGAGGGGCAATTTGTTCGGGTTCAACAACCGCTCCGGACTGAGTGCCTGTATATTCTGGTTTTTCGGCCGTCTCAGGGGCTACAACAGCTCCTGATTGCTCACCTTTATATTCTGGTAAGGAAGCCCGTGTCTCTGGTTCAACAATCGCTCCGGACTGGGTGCCTGTATACTCTGGTTTGTCAGCTGTTTCAGGAGCTACAATCGCTCCCGCTTGAGTTCCTCTATATTCTGGTGTTTCAGTTGTCTCTGGGGCTATAATAGCTCCTGATTGCTCACCTTTATATTCTGGTAAGGAAGCATGAGTCTCTGGTTCAACAACCGCTCCGGACTGGGGACCTGTATAGGATGGCTTCTCAGCCGTTTCTGGTTCTACCAAAGCACCTGACTGGGCACCTTCAACCTCTGGTTCATGCTTTTCTGGTTCAACAATGGTACCAGATTGAATCCCTTTGTACTCTGGCTGTGGGGCAACTTGCTCAGGTTCGACAATAGCACCTGATTGAGTTCCTGTATATTCTAGTTTTTCAGCTGTCTCAGGGGCTACAACAGCTCCCGATTGCTCACCTTTATATTCTGGTAAGGAGGTCCGTGTCTTTGATTCAACAATCGCACCAGCTTGCGTTCCCTGATATTCAGGTAGCGGAGAAATTTTCTCTGCTTCGACTATTGATCCAGATTGGGTGCCAGTATATTCTGGTTTTTCGGCTGTCTCAGGGGCTACAACAGCTCCCGATTGCTCACCTTTATATTCTGGTAAGGAAGCATGGGTCTCAGGCTCACCTTTTCTTGCAGACTGGGGTATTTCACTCGGTACAACTGCCTTCTTAGTCCCTTTTTCTACTATACGTGGTAAGGCTTCTTCTACCTTAGTCAAGAGAACTTCTCGGGAAATTTCTTGGTTTTCAACAGTAAAAATGCGAACAAGCTCGATCTTCTTCCCAGCATGACCTTCTTGTCTGACACGAATAGTTTCCTCAATTAAATCTGGATTCTCTTGAACCACTTCATCAAAGTCTAGCTTGGTTTCAATCTCTTGATCTTTGTATAAGAGCTCTGGTTTATTTAAACGACCAGCCAAGACTTCGTCATGAGGATCCACACTAGCAATACCAGACGGTTTTGGATTGGATGAATCTAGAGAAGGAGCTGATTTCTCTACTGGACGGATTTGAGATGAATCTTTCTGTTTATCTACTGCCTCTTGTCCACCTTCCTTGGTCTGGACATGAGGGTGAACCGTATCCTCTAGTTTCTGATCTCTAGCAACAGTTTCTAACTGATTAATTTTCTTGTCTTGCTTAATATAGCCTAGGTAAGTATAACCCGATAGGGTGCGTGGCAAAGGCAGACTATCTCCTTGGGATAATTGATATTCTTGATTATATTGGAGCAAGAGTTGATTTTCAATAGCCTGAACCGAAGAAACCAAACCGCTCCCCATGCCTGTTATCAAAACAACCTTCAACAGTACTTTCTTCTTGCCTTTCTTTCTCGAAACAGCAAAAATAAGGAGTCCAATCGAAGCGAGGGCTCCACCCGAAAGGACGGTAACCAGATTACTGTGCTCACCGGTATTAGGCAACTGACCTAGTTGGGCTTTTTCATCCATACGATAGACTAGATAATAGGTACTCTCACTATCGTCAGCAATTTTAGGAATGTCCTTTACAATCAAGTCCTTCTCATGACTACTCAGTTCTGTATCCGTCACGTATTTGTAGTGAACAGATACATTTTCTTGAGCAAATACGGTCCCACTGCTAGCAATAGACACAAAAAATAAGCTAGAAATTGAAGCAGATACAAGACCAATCGCTAACTTTCGTAAGGAAAAACGATGCTGCTTCTCTCCAAAAAACTTTTTCATTCTATATCCTCTCTACTATTTTATTCATTTCAAAATAGAAGAAGCATTTTGCTTCCTCACTATGATAAACTTACAAGAAACAAAAATACTTCTGTATATATTTTGATATATTCAATCTACAACCATCATTATACTATAAATTCTCTAACTTGTCCTAAAATAGTACCAGCATTCTTCAATTCATTTGAATCACTTTTCTTCTCATTTATAAATATACAAAAGAGTCTAGGACAAAAGTCTAACCTTAAATATAAAAAGCGAACAAAACGAGTTATCTGACACTCAGAATTCTGTCTTGTTCGCTTTTTTGTCTAATCCATCGATTTTTAAAATTTATAATAAAGAATTCCTAAAATCAAAATCTTTTTGTCCCAGACTCTACACAACTTATTTCTCTTCAAATCCTTCTGCGACTGCTTCCGCAAAGTTTTCTTCTACGATGCTTGCACAGTGGTCACAGATGACTGCGTGGTAGCTACGTTCTGCTGTTGTTGGGTCGATACGACGGCAACGGTCACATACTTCACCTGCAGCGCGTTCAACTGTAAAGGCTACATCTTCGAAGCTAACAGCAGCTTCTGGAGCTGGTCCCTCTGCGATGGTCAAGTCTGACACGATCAAAAGTTGAGCTACATTGCTGTTTACTGCTTCGAGCAGAGTTTTCACCACTTCGTTTGGATAAACTGTCAAGTGTGCTTCAAGTGATTTACCGATAACTTTGGCATTACGCGCTTCTTCCAAGGCTTTTTGAGCTTGTCCACGGAAGTCCATGAAGGCAGCCCATGTATCCAAGATTTCTTCTTGATTAGCAAATGTCTCTGCTTCTGGCAATTCAGACAATTGGACGAAGTCTTCAGCTTCAAACTCAAGATATGACCAGATTTCTTCCGCAGTGTGAGGAAGGATTGGTGTCAAGAGTTTCGTGATTTTCACAAGAATGTCATAGAAGACAGTCTGCATTTGACGGCGTTCCAGTGATTTAGCACCTTCAATGTAAACAACATCTTTGGCAAAATCAAGGTAGAAGGCTGACAAATCAACGTTGATAAAGTTCACCAAAGCCTTGTAGATTGTCAAGAATTCAAAGTTGGCGTAAGCATCACGAATGGTCTTAACAAGCTGGTTAAAGCGAATCGTCATGTACTTATCAACTGAACGAAGCTCATCGTAAGCTACTGAGTCTTGAGCTGGGTTAAAGTCAGATGTATTGGCAATCAAGAAACGAAGAGTGTTACGGATCTTACGGTAAGTTTCAGAGACTTGGCTCATGATATCCATAGAGACACGCACGTCATTGCTTGAGTCAACACTTGTTACCCAGAGACGCAAGATTTCAGCACCAAATTGTTTTTCAACATCGCTTGGAGCAATGGTATTTCCAAGAGATTTAGACATCTTCTCACCTTTACCATCAAGGGTAAAACCTTGTGACAAGATTTGTTTGTAAGGTGCTACGCCATGGTTGGCAACAGATGTGATAAGTGATGAGTTGAACCAACCACGATATTGGTCAGAACCTTCAAGGTAAAGGTCAGCTGGATAAGTCAGATTTGGACGATTTACCAAAACACCATTCCATGATGAACCTGAGTCAAACCATACATCCATAATATCTGTTTCTTTCTTGAACTCCCCATTTGGAGAACCTGGATGTGTAAATCCTTCTGGCAAGAGGTCTTTGGCATCACGTTCCCACCAAATGCTTGAACCATGTACTTCAAAGAGTTGAGCCACGTGTTCAATAGTTTCAGCAGTCATAATCGCTGTACCGTCTTCAGCGTAGAAGATAGGAAGTGGAACACCCCAAGCACGTTGACGAGAGATAACCCAGTCGCCACGGTCACGGATCATGTTGTAAAGACGGACTTTACCCCATTCTGTATGGAATTTAACTTTATCAATAGCATCCAAGATTTCTTGGCGGAATTTTGAAACAGAGGCGAACCACTGTGGTACTGCACGCCAGATGATTGGTTTCTTGGTACGCCAGTCAAATGGGTATGAGTGAGAGATTTCTTCTTGAGCAAGAAGGAGGTTACCAAGTTTTTCAATAACAGTTGGAACTACCTTTTCATAGAATTGACCTTCAAACTCAGGACCAGCATTCTTCATCATGATACCACGTTCGTCAACAGTCACTGCGACTTCAAGACCATTAGCAATACCAACATTGTAGTCGTCCTCACCAAAACCAGGGGCTGTATGGACAATACCTGTACCAGAGTCAGTTGTAACGTGGTCACCAAGGATCACCAACTCATCTACAGCTGTATCCCATGGATGTTCTGTTACGATGTGGTTGAGTTCTTGACCACGGTAAGTTGCCAAAACTTGAACATCAGCCCAGCCAAATTTCTCAGACAAGCTAGTCAATAATTCTGCAGCAACTACAAACTTGCGATCTTCACCAGCAGGTTGAACCAAAACGTAATCAATATCTGCACCAACAGTCAAACCACGAGAAGCTGTGATAGTAAATGGTGTAGTTGTCCAAACAACGATATAAGTATCTGTATCTAGAACACCTTTGCCATCTTTTACCTTATTGGCATAGTAAAGAGAAGTCGAAACCAAATCATGGTATTCAATTTCCGCTTCGGCAAGGGCTGACTCAGATGACCATGACCAGTAAACTGGTTTTGCACCACGGTAGATATAGCCTTTATTAGCCATCTCACCAAATACACGGATTTGGGCTGCTTCATAGTCTGGAGTTAAAGTCACATATAAATTTTCCCAGTCACCTGACATCCCCAAGCGCTTGAAATCATCACGTTGTTTATAAACTTGAGAAAGAGCGTACTCACGACAAAGTTTTAAGTACTCAACCAAGTCCATTTCTTTACGTTTGACACCTTGTTTTGCCAAAACCTGCTCGATTGGCAGACCATGAGTATCCCAACCTGGGATATAAGGTGCGTTAAAACCTGACATAGACTTAGAACGAACAATGATATCTTTTGAGATATGATTCATGGCATGTCCAACATGGATATTTCCGTTTGCGTATGGAGGGCCATCATGCAAGGTGAAATGTGGTTTTCCTTGGTTCAATTCTTGACGACGTTGGTAAAGTTTTGCATCTTCCCATTCCTTTTGCCAAACTGGCTCTTTGGTTGGAAGTCCTGCACGCATTGGGAAAGCTGTTTTCCCAAGGTTAAGGGTATCTTTGAGTTTCATGGTATCTCCTTTATAAATAATAACAAATTAAAAACCACGACTGCCAAAAAGGACGAAAATCGTGGTACCACCTTTATTCGAAAAAAGACTCAGCTTTTTTCCTCTTATCCCGTAACGTGGGGAACGTCAAATCTTACTTCATTCAGACTTGAGTTTTTGAGAGGATAATCTTATCATTAGGGATTACAGGACTCACACCATCTCCTGCTCGCTGAAAATATAAGGATAAGATATTGTTCTCAGATTATTTCTTATAAAATTGTAACAGATTCTTGCGGTGCCGCAAAACCTGGTTCTGAGTTTACAGCTTCAGTAGCTGGTGTTGGTCCTGAATAATGGCTTGGAGCTACTTCTGGCTCTTCATACATTGGACCAACTGGATGAGCTGGACTTTCTTCAACAACCGGAGCTGGTGAAACCACTTGTTCCTGCTCAGCTCTTGCTTCGGCTTCTGCAAGTTCCTTATTGGCCGCTTCGATGCGCGCTTGCAACTCTGCCATTTCCTCGGGAGAAAACTGACGAGTAATATCAATTGGTTCTTCCTCTGGATGTTGTTGCAAGACAGAGTCACCTAAGACTTCGCTTACTACTTCTTTGAAGGCTTCATCACTTGTTTGAAGATAAGTAGCTGTTGGACGAAGAATATCTTCCCAATCTGAAGATTCAACAATTGCTAACTGGCTCTCAATTGTAGATTTAAGACGTTGATGGAAGACACGACTCTTGTTTTTTAATTCTTCTGTTTCAACAGCAACCTTCTTAGCATTGTCAGTAGCTTGACGAAGAATTTCATTTGCCTTGTACTTAGCTTCTTCCAACAAACGTTGTGCATCTTGCTCTGCCTGTTGGATAATATTGTTTGAACGTTCCGTTGCAGCTTGTTTTACTCGCTCTGCTGTATCTTGTGCAATCAATACAGATTGACTCAATGAATCTTTCATCTCGTCAAAGTAAGACAAACGCTCTTCCAAACTCTTAATATGTAAATCCTTATCATGATTAGAGCGAACCAAATCTTCATAATCACGGACTACAATATCTAAAAATTCATCTACTTCTTCTTGATCAAACCCTCTGAAGCGTGTGCTAAAGGTTTTATCTTTGATTTCTAACGATGTAATTGGCATATTTTTCCTCACTTACTTAATAACAATTGGACCGTTAATTTCTTTTTATCTTTTTTTGTTTGCCCATTATCCCTAATGAGTTTCAATCGACCAAATTTCCTTACACTAATCAGATCACCAACTTGAACTGCATAATCTGATTTTTCAACTAAATGGTAATTGACTTGGACTGCCTGTTTTTCAATTAACTGACTTGCCTGATTTCTAGACAGCTTGAAGACACCTGCCAGAAAAACATCTAATCTAGAACTAGCAATACAAATATCTAATTCTTGATAATCTTCTACAGTAGCAATTCTCTCAGTAAAATCCCGTTCTTCTAGACGAACCGGTAAACGAGCAATTTTCGTAATGCCGTCTTGAAAAAGGAGCATAAACTGTCGATTTATGATAATCTGTGCTCTCTCTTCGTTGACTAAGATATCACCAAATAGCTTCCTATCGATTCCTAGCTGATTTAAAACAGTTCCTAATATTTTTGCATGCGTTAGGCGTTCAAACTTATTAGGATAGACTATTTCTTGCAAGGAAAGTTCAAAATCAGAGAATTCCGGCTCAAAATAATCAGGATACAGGAGTACCCGTACATATTCAGTTTCAAGAAACTGCCGACTGCTCATATAGGAGATGCCGTTGGTCGATGCTAGAACCTTTAAAATCTTTTCTTGATGGGGATTTACAAAGGGTGTTAAAAAAGGAGAATAAGAATCTTCTACCTTTTTTATCCATTCTAATCCTTTATCAATAAAAGACGAATCATTCTTAGAAAAGTGTTGATAAATCATCTTGTTCATAGAAAGATCACTAAAAGTCGAATCAACTGCTCCCCTAGGAAGTGAACTAGTAATACCGCAATCCAGACAGACAAGTCAAGACCTGCAATCTGGAGGGGCAAACGTTGCAAGGGAGCTATTATCGGTTTCACTAAACTAATAATCAAGCGTCCAAGACGTGATTCATAAGCATTGGGAAACCAAGACATCAGAGCAAACACGATTAAAATCAGTGAATAGATATCCACTGCATTTTGAACAAAACGAATGAGAAAGATCATTATCTCACTCTCGTACGTTTCATATCAAAGCCAAATTCACCATTTTGTGATTCATCTGGAATTTTGATATCTTCAATATTGACGACAACATCAACTGGTGTCAGCAGGTACATAGTAGATGCTACCTTTTTCATGTTACCAGCTAAAACGTGGCGCGCCCCATCCAGATAGTCCAAACAACGACGAGCTTGAACTTCTGTCATATATTGGAAATCAATCAAAATACTTTCGTTACCAGCTAATAAATCAACAATATCTGTGGCATCTTCGTATTTACGTGGATAACGAACATCAATTGTCACCTTATCAGTAGAACGTTGACTTTGCATAGCCAACTCTTGTTGACGGGCATGAAGACGAGTGATGTTTTTATCTTTAGATGGCGTGCTACCAGCTTGTTGAGGCAATTCTTGAACAGAAGGGACTGGATTCACAATCGGCTCTTCAGCTTTAGGCTGATATGCAGTACCAACATCTTCTCCATCTTCTGTAAAATAATCTATAAATTTATCAAATCTATCTTTTAAAGACATATTTCTTTCCTATTTAAAAAATGCTGTACCAACTCTGACAAATGTTGAGCCAAATTCAATCGCTTCCTTGTAGTCACGACTCATACCCATACTCAAGTCCGTCATTGGCATATTGGGAATTTGTTTTTCTCTAATTTCTAGTTGCAAATCCTGCGTAGCTTTAAAAATTTCTTTCAACTCATCACTACTAGCTTCAAAAGGAGCCATGGTCATCAAGCCGACATATTCAATTTTATCTAAGGTGGCCAATTCTGGCAAGAGCTCTAATAGTTCTTCCCTTGAAAAACCATGTTTGCTCTCTTCCCTTGAGATATTTACTTGTAAGAAACACTTAACAACTCTGTCACTTCTTTTTTGAATTTCTTCTGCTAGCTTTAATGAATCCAAAGCGTGGAAATAATCAACATACTGAATGACATCTTTGACCTTGCGTCTTTGCAAGGTTCCAATCAAATGCCAGGTAATATTTCTATCTTTTAAAGCTTCATATTTCTCAAGAAATTTATCCACACGATTTTCACCAATATGATGCACACCTAGCGGAAGCAAGGCCTCCGCTGTCGGTATGTCTACATATTTTGTAACAGCAACAACCGAAACAGAATTGGCTTCTCTTCCTGACTGCTGACTTGCATCTTTTATTTGTTGAAAAACACGTTCTGTATTTTCTTTCAAATTCATTTACTTAACGATTTTTGAAAAATGGAGGAGTGTCTAATTCATCCTCATCGTGTAAAGATGGCGCTTCGAAACGTTCAACTGGTGATACCACTGAATCAGTTGGTCGAACAATTGTCTCACGACGCAAGTCCCAATCACCAAATGCTGAAGTTTGAGAAGTTTCTGTGCGACGAG
Organism: Streptococcus mitis; assembly: GCF_009496205.1. Taxonomy (GTDB): domain Bacteria; phylum Bacillota; class Bacilli; order Lactobacillales; family Streptococcaceae; genus Streptococcus; species Streptococcus mitis_BN. The sequence continues at coordinate 24,994 of NZ_WIJO01000005.1, read as the reverse complement.
GTGCTGGACTTGGAATTTCTGCAGTTTCAGCCATATCAAACTGACGATTATGATTGTGTGCATGACTAGGACTTACTTGTTCATGACGAACAGCTTGTCTTGGTGCATGGCCCACAACTTTTTCCACACGATCTTGACGAACACCAGTTGCAACGACTGTAACACGGATTTCATCTTTCATGTTTTCATCGATTGATGTTCCAAGCCAGATGTTCACTCCTTGGCCAGCTGCTTGGTTGACGATCTCTGAAGCTTCTTCTGCCTCAATCAAAGTCAAGTCGAGACCACCAGTAACGTTGACGATGACATCCTCAGCACCGTCAATAGTTGTTTCAAGAAGTGGTGAGTAGATTGCCTTACGAGCTGCTTCTACCACACGTTCTTCACCACTACCGATACCGATACCCATTAGGGCGTTTCCTTTATTTGCCATAACTGTTTTCACATCGGCAAAGTCAAGGTTAATCAAACCAGGATTTGTAATCAAATCAGTAATCCCTTGAACACCTTGGCGAAGTACGTTATCTGCTTCGCTAAGAGCTTCAAGAAGTGGAGTTTTCTTATCAACAATTTCAAGCAAGTTGTTGTTTGAAATAATCAATAGAGTATCTACATGTTCGCGAAGCTGATTGATTCCTTCTACAGCGTACTGACCACGTTTGCTTCCTTCGAAACCGAAAGGACGTGTCACAACACCAACTGTAAGAGCACCTAAATCTTTAGCAATGCGGGCAATAACAGGAGCAGCACCAGTACCTGAGCCACCTCCCATACCTGCAGTAATGAAGACCATGTCTGCTCCAGTAATAGCTTGAGTTAAGGCTTCTTCGCTTTCTTCGGCTGCCTTTTGACCGATTTCAGGTCGACCTCCAGCACCCAAACCACGAGTCAATTTAGGACCTAACTGAATTACAGTCTCAGCTTTTGTACTACTTAAAGCTTGTACATCTGTGTTTGCTGCGATAAATTCTACGCCTGCAACACCTTCGTCAACCATGCGGTTAATGGCGTTTCCGCCACCTCCACCAACACCGATTACTTTAATCACTGCACCTTGAGCAGCCGCTGTATCAAATGAAAATGTCATAGTTTATTTTTCCTCTTTTATTCATCAAACATACTTCCAATTAAACCACGGAAGCGATCTGCGATTTTTGGTTTATTTTGAGAAGATACTTTATCTTCTTTCGGAGCAACTACGTTTGTAGAAGCTGATTGCTCTACCTCAGTATTTTGAACTGGTTGAATAGGGGTCGGTTGTGCTACTTGCGTAACGCGTTGAATCATCCCACCAAAATTAATTGGTTGGTGACGCAAAGTATCCTCACCCTTGACTGCTCTTTGTGCTAATAAATGCACCTCAGTCAATTGACCAGCAAATTCAGACAAGCTAATCACATGAGCGAAGGCAGGATTACGGATTCCAACTTGATTTGGAACGTAAAGTTTGACACCAACGCCAAAGACTTCCTGTGCAAGTTCTACAACACCTGGTAAAATAGCATTTCCACCAATCAGAACAATCCCACCTGGAAGATCCAACAAATGTCTTCTTTCCAACTCTTGTTTGATTTGTTCAAAAATGTGCTTAATGCGGGCTGAAATAATCTCTGCTAGGTAGCTTTCTGTAACTTCTACAGGCTCTACTTCACCAATTACTTCAACTTGGAAGGTTTCATTGCTTGCAAGTGAAGGGTAGGCTTCACCATAGTTTAATTTCAATCCTTCAGCTAATTTCTGTGAAGTCTTCAAGACTTTAGAGATATCTTTTGTGACATAATCTCCACCTTCTTGAAGAATATTTGTAAACTGGAGTTCTTGGTTACGGATTGTAGCAACAGTTGTTTGACCTGCTCCCATATCAATCACAGTAGCTCCAAATTCACGTTCTCCTTCGTTCAAGACTGAACGAACCAAAGCCAATGGTGAAATAATAATATTTTCAACTTGAACACCTGAGCGCTCAACTGTCTTGCGTAAATTGTGAAGAATAGTACGTGGACCTGTGTAAAGCAAACCACGCATTTCAAGACGAACCCCCATCATACCACGTGGGTCACGAATACCTTGGAAACCATCTACGATAAATTCTTCTGGAATAAAAGTAATGACTTCACGATCTGGTGTCATACTCTTTGTCAAGGCTGATTTAACAACATTTTCAACATCTTGATCTGTAATTTCTTTTGTATCAGATGTAACTGGAATCATACCTTGAGTTGGTTCTACCTGCAAAAGATTTCCAGGCAAACCAACATTCACTGATTTGATTGAAATGCCAGCTTTCTCTTCTGCTTGGGAAATAGCTGACTTGATAGCAGTTGCTGCTGCTTCAATGTCAACGATAATCCCATCCTTTACACCTTTACTCTTGGCATTACTTACACCAATTACGTTTAGTTCACCATTTCTATGCTCGGCAACCAATACTTTAATCGAATTAGTTCCGATATCTAAGCCTGTAAAAAAACCATCTCTAGCCATTACATCGCATCCTCTCTCTTCCAAGTTTCAAACTTCTATTCAATATAGCTAAAATAGGGCATAGCTATTCACAGAATATTATAACACAAAAAATCCAATCGTGCTTAGTTTTTCCTAAATTTACTTACCATTTTTTCACATTCGCTCATCAAATTTTTTTATTTTCCAAACAAGTTATAAAAAATCAGATTTATGAAAAAAAGAAAGCTCATTTCTAAGCTTTCTTTGCAATCATTTTTTCTGCTTCTTGTTCTAAAAATAGTTCCAAGATTTTCTTTGTTAACGTAATCGCTGCTGATAAGGCCAGGGAAACGATTAAATAATTAGCTACTAAGCCATGGTCTCCAACCAATGGTGGTTTTGTCAAGAATCCGTAATCTCCACCTGTTACTAAATTGACCACAAAAATCAAGGCATTTAGTGCAAAGGTCATGAGAAAAATTCCCTTCACATCCAGCAATCGCGCGTTATACTGTCTCAATAGATAAACTAGAGAGTTCCCCAAGAGAGCTAAGTGGCCAAAGATAAAGGATAAAATCGCAATATGTGGGAAAGGATAGGCATCTGGAACTGGATAAACAAAGGCTGCTAATGTCCCAAATGTTCCTAGTAATGCAAAATACTGCCTATATTTAGACTGACCAGGAAGCAAAAGCACCACAAACATAGCCATGCGGCAATGGTAAAAAGGTAGGCTTTCTGACAACGGCATATGATTGACCCAGTACCAACCATAAAGGAGGATCAACTGAACTGCCTGCAAGATTTGAAAAAATCGTTGGCAAGCCTTCTTTTCACGATAGCGATAGGCTGTAAAAAATGTTAAGGCTAAGAGCGTAAATAGGCTAACATACCAAAAAAGGTCAAATTTGGGTGGTTCTGTTGCTTGTGTCGTAAAGAAAATATCCCATAAATTCATCTAGTATTCCTCATGATTCAAAATTTTCCTGCATATTATTATACCATGCTATTGGTCAAAAATGGATTTAGAAATACGTAAATGTTTGACAAAATTACTTGTCTTCAGTTTCTAAACATTCTACCAGCTTGGCTAAATTCATAGAATTGGAGCCTTTGAGCAGGATTTGGTCATTAGCTCCAAGGCTTTCTTTGACCTGCTTGACTAGGTCTTCAAATTGGTCTTGGTCTTCTGTTTTCTTGAAGTAGTAAACGTGGCCGATTGGGAACATTTGACTAGCCAATTGGGCTAATTCAGCAATATCTTCTCCATAGAAAATAACAGTATCCAGCACATCTGGAGAAAGGCTCAAAATCATCTGATTATGGAGTTGAACAGACTGGTCACCAAGTTCCTTCATATCCGCCAACACTGCAATTTTCTTGCCACCTTCATTGGCTGGAATGGCAGAGAAAGTCTCCAAAATCAGCTTCATAGCAGTTGGATTGGCATTGTAAACATCTGATAGGATATCTGCTCCATTTGCTGCTTTCTTCCACTCGGTACGGTTACGCGTCAATTCAAGATTTTGGAAGGCCTGACGAATTTGCTCCTCTGAAACTCCTTCTTGTAGGGCAACATAAGACGCAATCATGGCATTAGTGGCATTGTACTTACCAGTCACTGGCAAATCAAGGGCTTGATTTAAGAAATTAGCTTTAAAGGTCAGACTATCCTTACGTTCTACCATGTCAGTAATTTCCAACTCTGCCCCTTGCCCAAAACGAACTACCTTTTTATCAGTTGGTAAGTAGTCCTCTACAATCGGATCTGCTGGTGCCAAGAGCAAGGAATTCGAAGCCATCCCGTCTGCAATTTGCATTTTTCCTTTAGCAATCTCAGAACGGTCTTTGAAAAAGGCCAAATGGGCTTCTCCAACCAAGGTCACGATGGCTGTTTTTGGACGAGCCAATTCTGACAAGAGATGAATATCTCCCAAGTGATCCTGTCCCATCTCCAAGACCAACTTTTCTGTTCCTTCAGGCATATGGAGAACTGTGTAAGGAAGACCAATCTCATTATTGTAGTTGCCTTGTGTTTTGTAGGTTTTGTAGGTTGTTGATAGCAAGTGTGCCAACATATCCTTGGTCGTTGTCTTACCATTTGAACCTGTAACTGCAAAAACATCAACAGTCGTTTTTTCAAGATAGTAGGCAGCTAGTTTTTGAAATGCAGTCAAGACATCATCTACTAGAATATAGGGATGATTTGCAACCTCTTTCTCAGATAAGGTTACTGCTGCACCATTTTCAAAAGCTCTTTCGATAAAGTCATGACCGTCACGCGCACCTTTGAGTGGCACAAATAAATCCCCTGCCGCAATTAAGCGACTGTCAAACTCAGCTTTTTCTAACTGGGTGTCCTCAAAGATGCTGATATCATTTTTAGCTCCTACAACTTGAGCCACTTCATGGATTCTTAATTTCATTTCTACTCCTTTAAAAAGGGTCGAAGCTCGAGAACTCAAGTCACCCTTCAGTGATGGTTCTGGCTCCTACCCTCTCTTTCATTTTATAGCAAATGCGCTTCGCGCTTGTCAAAACTTTCCTTGGCAAGATCAACCAATCGCTCGATTAAGTCTGGATAGCTGATTCCCATATTGTCCCAAAGTAGTGGGTACATAGACCACTGGGTGAAACCTGGCATGGTATTGAGCTCGTTGAGGAAAACCTCTCCCTTATCTGTATAGAAGAAATCGCAACGAGATAGACCGAGCCCACCAATGGCACGGAAGGCAGTTTCTGCATTTTGGCGCATGACAGATACCACATCATCACTGATTTTGGCTGGGATGTCCATAGTAATCTTGTTGTCAATATACTTGGCATCGTAGTCATAAAAGGCAACATCCTTGACTACTTCCCCTGGAAGCGTGCTTTTGACATCGTAGTTGCCCAAGAGACCAACCTCGATTTCACGGGCATTAACCCCTTGCTCAACCAAGACACGGCTGTCATATTGGAAGGCAAGTTTCAAAGCTTGACGGAGTTCCTCTTGGTTTTCAGATTTAGAAATACCGACACTAGAACCCATGTTTGATGGTTTTGTGAAAACTGGATAAGACAATTTTTCTTCAACTTCGGCAATTTTAGCAGTCACATCATCGCCTTCAACGATGGCCACATAAGGAACTTGGGCAATCCCGACAGATTCTAAGACACGCTTGGTCGTGATTTTATCCATGGCAAGACTAGATGACAAGATGTTGCAACCAACGTAAGGCATTTTCAAAACTTCCAAGAATCCTTGAACTGAGCCATCTTCTCCCATCGGACCATGAAGAACCGGAAAGACCACTGCCCCTTCTTCGTAGATGGCACTTGGTGCAACTTGCTTATCCCAATCAATGGTTTCATTGGTCATAAGACGATCCTCTTGACCTGGAGTCTGGCTAAATTCTTGCGTTTTAATAAAGTCACCTGACTGGCTGATGAAGAAAGTCTTGACTGTGAAACGGTCGTAGTTGACCGCACGCATGACACTTTCAGCTGAAAGAACAGAGACTTCACGCTCTGCACTACGTCCACCGTATAAAAGAATAATCGTTTGTTTCATATTATTTGTTCCAATTCTAATAGAATACTCGTTCTTTAGTATATCATATTTGCTTCTTTTTTGAAACTTGAACCTGATACTGGTCTTCAATAAATCTAAAAAGAGACCGATAAAACAACTGTCGGTCTCCGTGATTTTTGTATAAATGAATTGAGTGTTGATTTGTCTAGACTTACAACTCTGTTCGATTTTCAATGGCTCGTAAGAGCGTCACTTCATCCGCATACTCAATGTCCGCTCCGACAGCGAGACCTCGTGCTAGACGCGTAACCTTGATACCAGCTGGCTTGAGCAAACGTGAAAGATACATGGATGTCGCTTCACCATCTGCTGTAGCATTTGTTGCTACGATTACCTCTGAAACTTCACTATCCATAAGACGAGTCATGAGGCTCTTGAGATTGATATCATCTGGACTGATACCATTCATGGGAGAAATGAGTCCATGCAAGACATGATAGAGTCCATGGTATTCTTGGATATTCTCCATGGCTGCCACATCGCGACTATCTTCGAGAACTAAAATCGTTGTCTGGTCACGAGTCGGATCGGTACAGATAGAGCAAGGATCGTCATCGGTCAGGCGACCGCAGATGGAACAGTAGGTCAACTCTCTCTTAGCAGAAAGGAGATTTTTAGCAAATTCATTGACATCGTCATCAGACATTCCAATAGTATAGAAGGCCAGACGGGTAGCCGTCTTAATCCCGATACCCGGTAATTTCGAATAACTGTCAATTAGCTTAGCAATAGGTGTTGGATAAAGCATATGTTCCTTTCTAATTCATTGGATGATGTTGGTTATAGAGGTTGATAATATCGCGCGCAATGGAAGGTCCGACACCATTTGTAAGGTTGGTGTTATGAGGGAAGACAACAGCTACAGCGATTTGAGGATTATCTGATGGTGCATAGGCCACAGCATTAGTATTGTTAGCTTTTTGACCTCCCACAACATAACTTTCGGCAGTACCTGTTTTTCCACTAATGGATACCGCTGCGCCATTTGAAAAGGCACGACCGGTTGTCAAAGCACTACCACCATGTGACACTTGATAAAATCCTTGTTGGAGGATGGAAACATCAGACTCAGAAATATTAATTTTATTCATTTCCTTGGTTTCAACAGATTGGATTAAGTTCCCTAAGCCACCTTGTTCGTTGTTTCCATAAATCCCCTCGACAATGTGAGGTGCAATCCGAACACCGTTGTTGGCAATAGTTCCAACGTACTGGGCCAATTGCATTGGGGTGTAGTTATCAAACTGACCAAATGCATTGGTAATGTAATTAGCAAAATTATATTCTTTTGGTATAAAACCAGTTGACTCATCTGGAAGGTCAATGCCTGTTGAGGCTCCAAGACCATATTCAGCAAATGTCGAACGAAGTTTCCCCATAGCGGATTCTAAATTGTTAGTTAGAACAAACATATTGGGTTGATAGGTCTGACCCATAATGCCCAAAGCCGTTTGAACCATATAGGTATTAGAAGAATACTCCAAGGCTTCCACCGCTGTAATCGGAAATGAACCGTAGGCTTGAGTATACCAAGAATTAATCGGAGCTGAACCTTGGAAGACAATCGGTTGGTCTGTCAAGGTCTGGTTCCCTGACAAGACTCCATTTTCCCAACCTGAGCTGATGGTCGCCGCCTTGACAACAGAACCCGGGACAAAGACATCGGTTACTGTTCCCAAGGAATCAGGTGTTAAATCTCCCGTTTTCAAGTCATGTTTGAGTCCTGACATAGACAAAACCGCACCTGTTTTTGGGTTGAGGGCAACTGCATACACACCTTCTGAATACTTGGCTCCTCCATTTCCCAGTTCGGAATTGAAGTAACTCTTAAGCAGATTGTCCACGCTATCTTGAAAGGCCAAATCAATAGTCAGTTTAATATTATTCCCTTTGGTACCATCTTCGATATTTTCGACACTTTCCATATTGCCATACTTGTCTAGATGGATTTCTTTCACCGAGCGTTTCCCTTGCAAGGTTTCTTCATATTGTTTTTCTAGATAAGAGGTTCCAACACGGTCATTTAGAGAATAACCCTTTTTGATATAAGCATCTGCTTCTTCAGCTGGAAGACCGGCTTTTTCACTGGATACACTTCCTACTATAGACGAAAGTGAAGTCTCTAGGACCTTTCGATCCCACGAGGTTGAAATACTGATACCAGGTAAATTCTTAGAGGCCGAAGCTATCAAGGCAATCTGAGTATCTGTCAAGGAATCTGTCGCAATGGTCCCTGTCGCAAAATTTTCAACTGCATTAAGTTGGCTAAAGAGGTAAATTTCTTTCTTTTCGTCATCAGAGTAGGTCAATTGACTTGGATCGATACTTTCAACAGTATTATTGTAAAGCTCTGATTCAGATAATTGATTTCCATCAGAATCAAGGCGTTTCTCACGTGGTAAGCTTTCCACTGCTTTCTTATAGACATCTTGATCTGCTAGATAATAGTCTGCTAACTGTCGATCAGTCAATGTTGGAGAAGAAACTCCCACATAAGCCAGCAACTTCTTGGCTGTTTCTTTCAAATCTGCAGCCGTCATTTTGTTGTTTCGATTAAAGGAAACAACTTGTTTCACAGTATTTTCAACCAAAGGCTTGCCGCTAGCATCATAAATTTCGCCCCGAGCCGAACTAGTGGTCACCTTTGTTTTACTAGCAGATGCTAATTTTGTCTCATAAAAATCCTTGTTCAAAACCTGCATATAAAGTAGGCGACCAATAATGGCCATAAAGAGCAAAATAACAATTGAAAACAATAAATTAAGCCGAATCGGAATCGAATGGCTATCAAATTTTCTCATACAAGTCAGTCTCATTTCTATTTATAAATCTTACTCTTCATTGTACCATAATTTAAGAAGAAATTTTGGAAAAGAAGGGTGCTTTTTTAATTTAGTTTCTGATGGTTTTTTTATTTAAATATAACTATTTTATATGATATAATATTTACAAAAGCTACAAAAAATAATTATCGATTAATAGCTAGACTCAAATAAAGGAGTATCATGAACCCGCAAGATATCGCAAGCATTATTGATCTTCATTTTGAAGAGTTAACAGATCTAGAGCAAGAAATCGCTCGCTATTTTTTACAATCTGAAACCATTGCAGATGATTTATCTTCTCAGCAGGTCACTCAAAAATTACATATCTCTCAAGCCGCACTGACCCGCTTTGCTAAAAAGTGTGGTTTTACAGGTTATCGAGAATTTATTTTCCAATACCAACACCAAGCAGATAATCAAGCTAGCCAACATCCCGACCACAGCCCCCTTACAAAACGAGTTCTTAGAAGCTACAATCACATGCGGGAACAAACACAGGACTTGATTGACGAAAAACAACTTGAACGAATCGCCCAGTTAATCGAAGGTGCTGATCGTGTCTACTTCTTCGGAACTGGCAGTTCTGGCCTCGTCGCTCGTGAAATGAAATTACGCTTCATGCGTCTGGGTGTGGTATGCGAGGCCTTGACTGATCAAGACGGCTTTGCTTGGACAACCAGCATTATGGATGAAAATTGTCTCGTACTCGGTTTCTCACTTTCTGGCTCAACTCCTTCTATTTTAGACAGTCTATTAGACGCTAAGGAGATGGGCGCAAAGACTGTACTCTTTACAAGCGTTCCAAATAAAGATAGTCAGACCTATACAGAGACTGTTCTTGTAGCCACCCACAGCCAACCCTCCTACATCCAACGAATATCCGCTCAACTTCCTATGCTCTTCTTTATCGATTTGATTTATGCCTATTTTTTGGAAATCAATCGTGAAAGCAAGGAGAAAATCTTTAATAGCTATTGGGAAAATAAAAAACTCAACGGTTATCGTAGACAGAAACGTATAAGAAAATCCTAGTTTGGTTCAACCAAACTAGGATTGTTTTGTCTTGAAATGGTAATAAGCTCCCAACATACCTGCTGTATTTTGGTGATGGGCAAATTCTAATCGTGTTTTTTCAGCTAGGCTTGGCACCAAGGCATCTTTCAAGGCTTTACGGATCTTGGGTTTGAGGATAGCCTCTTGTCCCATGATACCGCCACCGAGAATGACTACTTCTGGATTGGCCACATAGCAAATATTTGCCAGACCTTTTCCTAGATAGTCTACCATGCGGTCAATACCAGCCATACAAATCTTGTTGCCTTCAGTGGCTTCCTTAAAGATGCGTCGGCCATTCCACTGATCAACATCTTCTCCATGTGCTTCAGCTACATATTTCACTAAAGCTGTTGTAGAAGCCAAATCTTGGAACGCTCCATCCTGCATATGCATATAACCGACTTCACAGGCTGAGTTGCTAAATCCATGGAAGACTTTCCCATCCATAATCAAGCAACCACCGATACCGGTTCCAATAGTCAGGCAAAGGGTAACACTCGCTCCCTTACCTGAACCAGATACTACCTCAGCCAAACCTGCACAGTTGACGTCATTTTCAATCTCGCAAGGGATTTCAAAGGTACTCTCAATTTCTTTTTTAAACTGGGTTCCTGCGTAGTTAGGAATTTGAGGGCCAGCATAGAAAATTTCCCCCTTATCTGGATCCACCATCCCAGCAGAAGAGATAGCAACTCCTGCTACTGGGCCTTGTTCTAAATAGCTGGCTACGATATCTTTGGTCTTTTGTAAGATATGAGGTCCACCTTTATGCGCCTCTGTTGGCATTTCATGCGATTCAACAAGTTGGCCTTCTTGGTCGATCAAACCATATTTGATGTTGGTTCCACCGATATCAATTGCAACGTAGTGTGTCATAAATACCTCCTTATGGATTAGAGGAAGCGCTCCTTGGTTTCACGAATCAAGGCTGCAGCTGCTTCTACAACTGGACGATCTTCTTCAGTCACTGGTGTCAATGGTGAACGAACAGAACCAATATTCAAGCCTTCATTAATCTTCAAGACTTCTTTAATCACACCGTACATATTTCCATGTGCAGAAGTGAGTTTAGCAATGATAGCGTTGATAGCATACTGCAATTCACGCGCTGTTTCTAAGTCTTTATCCGCAATCAATTGATTGAGTTTCAAGAAGAGTTCTGGCATAGCACCATAAGTACCACCGATACCAGCCTTAGCACCCATGAGACGGCCACCTAGGAACTGTTCATCTGGACCATTAAAGACGATGTGGTCTTCCCCACCAAGACTGACAAAGGTTTGGATATCTTGAACTGGCATAGAAGAGTTCTTCACACCGATAACACGAGGATTTTTCAACATTTCTGTGTAAAGGCTTGGAGTCAAAGCAACCCCTGCCAATTGAGGAATGTTGTAAATCACGTAGTCTGTGTTTGGAGCTGCAGAACTGATATCGTTCCAGTATTTAGCAACTGAGTATTCTGGCAAGCGGAAATAAATTGGTGGAATCGTTGCAATGGCATCTACACCCAAGCTTTCAGCATGACGAGCAAGTTCCATACTATCTTTAGTATTATTGCAAGCAACGTGGGCAATAATAGTCAATTTACCTTTGGCTACCGCCATGACTTCTTCCAAAATTAACTTGCGATCTTCAACGCTTTGGTAGATACATTCACCAGAAGAACCATTGACATAAAGACCTTGAACACCTTTATCAATGAAGTATTGTACCAAGGCACGCGTACGCTCTGGACTTACTTCTCCTTGATCATCATAACATGCGTAGAAGGCTGGAATGACACCTTCGTATTTTTTTAAATCTGACATAGATTTTCTCCTAAGATTTCTTTTTTTCTGCTAAAAGCAGGGATTTATTCTTTACGTTTTTAGTATACACCTTATGAAAAACGCTTTCAATATCTTGTGTACACTTAGATTTTAGTTTCGATATGAATTTTGAAATGTTTATGGCTTGAAAGTAGTTTCATAGACAAGCCATCCTATTGGTATTTTGCGAAAATTTTCTCCATCAATCCAGTCTGGATAAAGACCAAGAGTCCAAATCCAAAAAGCAGGAAGGCTGAGCCACCTAAAAGTAAACTGAAGGCGGACAGATAAAGAACCATCACAATAAGAAAGAGAATAGCTAACATGAGGAAGAACCAAGGAAAGTTAAAACTTGCCAAGATAAGTCCTTTTTGCAGCACTTCTTTCCAAGTTAAATCATAGCGCGCAGCTATGGGATAGCTAGCCAACATCACGATAGTGAGGAAGATAAGAACGCCTAGACAAATAGCTTTCACCATTTGGAAAGGCATAGCTGTCTGACCCCAAAAGAGATAAAGATCTAGAATGCTTAATGAAACAATGCCCAACTCAAGCAGACCTAACTGAAGACCTAGCTTCAGATTTTGCTTGAAAGCTCTTAAATAGATTCTAAAGACAGGCACACGTCTGCTCTTCTTAATCTCAAACATAGTCTCGTAGAGGCTAATTTTAGCCACTCCAATCGTCACGATGGGCAAACAAGAGACGACAAAAAGAAGATTGGCTGTCACGATATCCAAGACCTTCTCACTAAAACGCATGAGAAAGTTATCTGTATCAAATGCTGCCTTGATAAGGCTTACTCCTTTTTGTGCCATATTTGCTCCTCCTTATTTTTTAGTCAATCAAAATTTTAAAGAGATATTTGCGAACCTTCTCTTCCATACCTGCATAGCCATTTGGCTGATGCGGTTCTCCTGGGAAGAAAATCGCAAATTTGTGATAGCCCAACAATAGTGGGTAGCGTTCATGACAATGGACAAAGCCAATGTCGCTCGCTTCGTCGAATGCTACCGCCTCGTCTTTGATACGTGAACCGTAGCTCGAATATTCATGCCCTTCTACCAGCAAATGCAAATCTGCATAGTGTTTATGATGCTCAAATTGGTCATTTTCAGCCTGATTGAGGACATTTTCCTGAACAACTAGAAAGACCTTGTCCCCGTCAATCTCATACTTACCGAGTTCGAAAGAATCCTTACGGTGCTGGTAGAGATAGTCGATAGCCTTATCTAGATTAGGATGAATCCCTTTGTAAAAGGTGATGTTTTTCAAATCGTCAAAAATCATACTGTTTCCTTTGTTTCTGATAGTTAACTAAAATCGTAAATTAAGTTTATAAGTGTCTGACAAAATATCTAAGGTAAGCAAATACCCAACATTTTGTAGACACTTATAACCTCTATATTTCCATAGCATGTCAAGACCACTTCCGCAATCTTGATATACTTGTTTACTTTTCTTATCCTTTAACAGCTCCCATAGTAATACCCTGAGTGAAGGATTTTTGGAAGACAAGGAAGACTGTTACGATTGGCACAGCTGCAAGGGCAGCTCCTGCCATGATCAAACCATAGTTGGTTGCCATTTCAGCCTGCATAGTTGCAACCCCGAGTGAGATGGTCAAGTTTTGACGTGAAGTCAACATAACCAACTGCATGAAGTAGTCGTTCCAGGTATTGATGAAGGTAAAGATTGCAAGGGCTGCAAATCCTGGTTTCACAATTGGGAAGGCTACGCTCCAGAAAGTACGAATCTCACCACAACCGTCGATTTTAGCTGACTCAAGCAACTCTGTAGGGATATTCTCACTGAACTGTTTCATGAGGAAGACCCCGAATGGCCATCCAATCAAAGGCAAGATAACTGCCCAAAGAGTATCATGGATTCCCATGAAGTTGACGATACGTACCAATGGTACAAGGACAACCTGTTTTGGAAGAGCCATGGCTGCAATAAAGATTGCAAAAAGAATGCGTTGACCATAAAAACGTTTTTTCGCTAGTACATAACCTGCTAGAGAAGAGGTTGCACAGACCAAAAACATAGTTACAAGTGAGATAAATACTGAGTTCCACATCCACTGCAAGGCAGGGTTTTGCACCATAAGTTGTTGGAAGTTTTCCATGGTTGGCATTTTAGGGAACCATTGTGGTGGAATAACGATTGTATCAGGTTGTGACTTGAAGGCACCTGTCAAAATCCAGTAGAACGGAAAGATGAACAGCACGGTCAACAAGAGCAAGATAATAGTTGAAATAACAGTGAAAGCTGTTAATGGTTTCTTTTGTGTAGATTGCATAGCTGTCTCCTTTCTTTAGTATTCTACGTCGTTTCCAAGTACTTTAAATTGAACAAAGCTTACGATAGCGATCATAACTGCCAAGAAGACACCGATGGTGTTGGCATAGCCGTATTCTGTCAATTGGAAGGCTTTTTCGTAAAGGTAGTACATAAGTGTACTTGTTGAGTAGTTTGGACCACCAGATGTCAACAACTGAATCAAGGCGAAACACTGGAATGAGTTGATTGTTGTAATGATTGCGATGTAAAGAGTTGTTGGAAGGAGGCTAGGCCATTTAATCTTCCAGAAAACTTGCAATTCAGTCGCACCGTCAACCCGAGCTGCTTCCACCAATGAATTGTCGATATTTCCCATCGCTGCGATATAAAGGATAATCGGCTGACCAACAGATGTAGTCAAAAGGATAATCATAATCGCCATCAAAGCCCAGTTTTTATCTCCCAACCAAGAAATGTTTTGGCTGATGATGTGACTTGACTTAAGGACAAAGTTTAAAATCCCTGATAGTGGGTCATAAATCCATTTCCAAACAACTGTTACGGCAACACTACCTGTTACAACAGGAAGGAAGAAGACAAAACGGTAGAAGGATCTGGCAATGGCATTTTGATGATATGTCTGAGATGCTACAAAGAGTGAGAATAGAACAACAACTGGTACAGATCCAATAACCAGAATCACGGTATTGATCAAAGACTTCATAAAGACAGGGTCTTTAAACATGCGAACATAGTTGTCCAAGCCTACAAACTCAAATTTAGTCATTGAGTAGTTAAAGAAACTTGTAATGAATCCCATAATCATAGGAGCCAATACAAAGATGACAAAGAAGAATAATACTGGTGCTAGGAAAGCGTAGGAAATCACTGTTTCCCGCATACGAATTTTATTGACTTTCACAGTCGGCACCTCTCTTTCAAATAGAATAATTTTTTGACTTTCTTGAACTGTTTTAAAATCAAAATGAAATTTTTTAAGATTCGCTTATGTAAGAACTTCATTTTAATTTCGTGACAGTTCCTTACATTTCAAACAAAATCCTCCCTTTTCTTACATAGACTATGCACAGGGAAAAGGGAGGAGTCAATCTGATTTAGTGCTTATTGTTTTGTAGCTTTTTTAATTGTTTCGTTAGCTTTTTCAGTGAAGGCTTTCAAAGCATCCGCTGGTTTTTCGTCACCATTTGATACAGATTGCAACATTGGGAACCAAAGTGTTCTCATTTCTGCAAAACCATCAATTGTATTGTAGTATGGAGAATAGTACTTAGTCCAAGCACCGATTGTTTCCATACGTTTGTCTTCATAAAGTTTGCCAAATGAAGTACGAACTGGGAAAGCACCTGTACGAACTACGTCTTTAGGACCCCATTCTTTGTCATCTGCGATGAATTGAACGAATTTCTTAGCAGCTGCGACTTTCTTATCGTCTTTGTTATTAAATACTGCAAATCCGTTTACAAGGTATTCAAGAGATGGTTTACCAGAGTCTGATGGGAATGGTACTTCTACCACATCTACCTTACTTGCTTCCAAGAGTTTCGCTTGGATACCGTTTTGAGCTGGTGCCCAAAGGATTGTGTATGAAGTTTGACCGTTGGCAAAGTTTTGGATGTCTGCTCCACCGTCAAATTGTGAACCGTTGTTCAACAAACCGTCTTTAATCCAGCTAGCAGCTTTTTCAAGACCTTTGACGAATTTAGGATCATCAGTTGTATATTTTGTAACATCTTTATCTGTTACAGAACCGCCGTAAAGGTTTGAGATGAAGGCACGTGTTCCTTG
Source organism: Streptococcus mitis (assembly GCF_009496205.1). Lineage (GTDB taxonomy): Bacteria > Bacillota > Bacilli > Lactobacillales > Streptococcaceae > Streptococcus > Streptococcus mitis_BN. The sequence continues at coordinate 9,194 of NZ_WIJO01000005.1, read as the reverse complement.
GTCTCCCCCTTGACCAGAACTGAACAATGAACCTGGTGTGTAGCCTTTGTCTTTAAGCGCTTTCAAAACTTTTTCAAAATCATCAGTTGTCCAACCTTCTTTTACAAGGTTTGCAACTCCAGCCTCTTCCAACATTTTCTTGTTCATAGCCATATAGAATGGTGCAGAACTTATTGGATACATGTAAGCTTTGTCTCCAGCTTTACTTGCTTGTACAATGTTTTCATTGTTAACATCTTTAACAAATTCGTCTGTGAAGAGATCGTTCAACTCAGCCAATTTACCGTTTTTACCGTATTGGATGATACGTCCTGGTGCGTCAAACAGTACGTCTGGAGCTGTTCCTGCTTCGATAGCTGTTGTGATTTTTTCAGGACCAGACTTGAAGTCGATGGTTTCCAATTTCACTTTTACATCTGGATTTGCTTTTTCAAACGCTTCAATGATTGATTTTTCATATGTTCCAACACCGTCACCGGTTTTTTCTTGAGTGAAGACTGGGAATGCCCACCAAGTAATTTCTGTTTTTCCGCTATCGCTACCAGATTTTGCAGCATCTTTACTACCACCAGAATTACCACATGCAGCAAGACCAAGAATCGCAGCACCCGCAAGTACTGTACAAGCTAGTTTTCTAAATTTCATTTGTATTCTCCTAATTGATAAGCGTATCCATATTGGATAATGAGTAAGATTGCATTTGTATACGTTTTCATTTCATCCGACGCATCCACCACTCTCCTCTGTTTTAAAATTGTGTTATTTAAGACCAGCAACGAAGCGTTCTGTAATCTCTTTTGGTCTAGTAATAGCGCCACCTACAACGATGCCTCGCACTCCATATCCAAGGATTTGTTTGGCTTGTTCTGGTGTATGAATTTTCCCTTCTGCAATGACATCTACACCGGCATCACAGAGTTTTTTAATTAATTCAAAATCGGGACCATCCACTTTTGGACTGTAAGATGTGTATCCTGATAAGGTTGTTCCGACAAAGTCAATTCCTGCTTCAACAGCTGCCAATCCTTCTTCGAAAGTACTTGTATCAGCCATCAAGAGCTGGTTAGGATATTTCTCCTTAACCTGACGAATGAACTCTTGGATCTCCAAACCATCATAGCGTTCACGCTTGGTACAATCTAGAGCAATCACCTCGATGTCAAGCTCTGCCAATTCATCAACTTCTTTCATAGTAGCAGTAATGAAGGGCTCTTGTGGTGGATAATCTCGTTTAATTATCCCAATGATTGGAAGGTTGGTAACCTCCTTGATTTCCTTGATATCGCGAACACTGTTTGCTCGGATACCGACTGCTCCACCTTGCTCAGCCGCTTTGACCAGCAAGGGAATGACTCCTCCCGCTTCTGTATAAAGCGGTTCGTGAGGAAGGGCCTGACAAGAAACGATGATTCCATCTTTGATTTGTGCAATCAAGGCTTCTTTAGTAATCTGTGGCATCCTCTTTCCTCCTTTTCTTTGTTCTTATGAGTTTATTATATATTATTTGTGAAGCGCTTTCAATACTTTGTAGTAGAATAGATTTCAGTTTCAAAAGTACTTTATAGAACAGCAGTTTCTGAAAGTAGTTTCAGCACTGTCTTATTTTCAATTCGCTTAGTATCTAAAATGATAAAAAGAGATAGCCAGCTTTCAAATGGGCCATCTCTTTTATCATTAACGATGAGCAAAATTCATTTTATTCAAGATCTAATCTAGTCCTCTTTTCGTTTCTTCCCAAATGTCAAAACAGATAAGAGACCTGCCACTAATCCTAGAGAAATAAGGATTGTATTTTCTTTACTTCCAGTATTTGGTAGCTCGTTTTGTTTAGCCGCTGGTGCGTGATAAGTAGCATCTTGTCCAAGAGATAACTTCTTAGCTGGATGTTCGTTTGTAGCTGCTAAGACTGGTTTGGTTTCTCCCTTGTACTCTGGCACTTCATGGATTGCTGCCTCAGCGCCATTGACACCTCCTTTATATTCAGGAAGGTCATTTGAAGCTGCCAAGACAAAATTAGCACCTCCGGTATATTCAGGAACCTCATTTGAAGCTGCTAGAACTGCATTTACGCCTCCTGTGAATTCTGGCTTTTCTACTGTTGGCGCTTCTTCTCCTGCTGTAGCTAATTGGCCTGTGTATTCAGGAACTTCTTCAGTTACTGCTCCTTCTTCACCATTAACTCCACCTATAAATTCTGGAACTTCATTTGTCGCAGCTTCGCTTCCATTTACACCATGAGTAATTTTAGAACCAACTACTGAAACAGGCAAATTATGCATACTTTCGATAGCTCCTTCTGCTAAGCCTGTAACTTTTTGACCAATATCCTCAGGATCTACTGTAAACAATAGAGTCTTTGTGTCATACTGCGTCATAAACGTAGCCGTCTTACCATTTGCAAGCTGTAATGTTGATGCTTGATTGACCAATACTTCTGAATCAAATTCCATGGCAATAATGCCTTGCCCCATATGAACTACATGTGTAACTTTTGCTTCGGTTGGAGAAACCATATCCTTGCTTAAGAAATCCCAATTAAATTTCTTATAAGACAAGGTATATTCGTTTTGGTTCTTATCTGCATGCTCATAAAGCAATCCATATTCGCCATTCCCGAGATCTTGAATAGAATTGTAGGCAAACTTACCACTTTGAATAGGATTATGCTTAAGCCAAGTCAGCTCTCCATTTTCTTCGACACGGGCTAAGTGTACCAAACCGTTGAAACGTCCTGGCCCACCTGCATTACTAAGAACAATATACTCTTTTCCATCATGCATCGTATGAATAGCAGCCAATTGAACGTAAACATCCTTGACATCCGCGTAACGTTTTATATCATTTTCCCAAGTTACTCCACCATCTTTACTAGTAGCAACTTGAAGGTCCCCTGTCAAGCCACGCATGAAGAGCTTGAGATCTCCATTATTTAATTGTACAACAGAGGACTCAGTATTTTGAGCATAATAATTACTCATGGTACTTGAGTCAATCACAGTGCCATCAGTCAGCGTACGATGGTCATTCACACCACCTCCCATATGCCAAGTCTTACCATGGTCATCTGAGTAGATAATCCGAGATGATTGAGAACCGTTTAAGTGGTTGGTCTGATTAGTTGTATAAGTAGGTACAATGATTCGACCTTTATGAGGTCCGGTATGAAGAGTAATTCCTGTTCCAGGCCCAACCCCTAAGAATTTCATCCAATCAGCTTTTACCATTGGGGTAATATCTTGAGGGGCTGACCAAGTCTTACCATCATCATCACTGTAAGACATCCAGAGATAAGAATCCTTAGCAACTCTAAATGGAGACGTTTTATTGCTTGTGAAATAAATATTTCCTAATAGTTGATTCCCTTGATACAAATCACCCTTATCGCTATAAGCTGGTTTAACTGGGTTTACAACAACACGATAATCGGTTGCTTTCCCATCTGGAGTATAAACTGTGCCATTTTCGCGTATTGTATAGGAACCTTCTTCGCCTTCTTTGTAGAGAATTTGGTAAGTTTTGCCATCGATTTGTTTATAGGCTTCTTCTCTTTGAGCAGCCATTCCAAAGATTCCTTTCCCTTCTGGGAACATATCATAGATAGAAAAAATTCGTTTTGTTTCAGGATCTTGAACCAAAACCATATCGATGTTCACTGGTGAACCGATTGATGGATCAGAGGCTTTTGGATTGTCTCGTAAATTTGTAATCGTTACTCGGTCACTCCATGTCTTCCCCTTATCCTCACTTCGTCTAACGACCATGCCGATATCACCCCAGTCACTTGAATGAAGACGGCGTTCATCTGCACCAGCAATCAGAGTGCCTTTATCTGTCTTAAGAAGAGCAGGAATACGATAACTCTTGATACCATCTTTATTTGGTTGGTTATGCATACCACTTTCAAAGACATCTTGTTTTTCAGTAATTTTAGCTCCCTCAGGTAGCTTTTGCTCCAAATCAGATCTTTCAAATAATTGGCTACGCTTTTGAACTTCATCAGGAGTCAGTACTCGGTCATAGACACTTAAATTACGAACCTGTAGATTTGCTCCCCAAACTGAATTTCCTGCCCGATTTGTTGCACCAAGTTGAGCATGTGTAATATCTGGCATATCCTTGATAAATTTACCAGACTTCACGCTAGTACGCGATAAAACACCGTTTACATAAAGTCTAACTTTTCCTTCTGGATTGTCTGCATTTGGTCTTTCTACAGTAAAGGTAACCGAATTCCACTGCCCAGGCTTAATTTTCAATGGAGCATCCGTATATTTATCATAAAATTGTGCTCCATTAGCATCACGCCCCTCTATTAAGGCTGTATTATTGAGAACAGCCATTGTGAAGTACTCATCTTTTTTCTTATCACTAGACACTGAAAATAGATTATAAAATGCTGGAGCTTTTGCATCTGGCTTAAATTCCATATGAATAGTCGCATTTTGAAGCTTCTTCAATGTATCTAATTCACTGGCTAAGTCTACACGCTGACCATTCTTCGAATTTGTTTCAACATCTTCTTTTTCCACTACTGGAGTTGCGTTTGCGATATCTCTAGCATAATAATCTCGAGGAATCACGCCCTCTTCTTTATCTTGGTCCTTGTTACTGGCTTCTGTAGTTGTAGAATCTCCTCCCGGTTTACCAGTAGGAGCTGGTGTATTTTCAGCTGCAGGTGTATTTGTTGGAGTGGTCGTCTCTGCTTCAGTAGTCTCATTTTTCTTCAGCTTATCCTGATCAACTTCCACACCATTGTCTTTCGCTGTTGCCAATTTTCCAGCTAATTCACTATCTAAATTTGCAAGACTGCCTGAAGAAGCTTCTTTTGGTAATTCTGATAAACCTTGATTATTATTTTCAGCTGCAATTACAGTTGAGTTTCCTTGTTCATTTGCCAATACAGGATTTACTCCAAACACTACTGCACCAATAGTTACAGAGGCTACACCCACTGCAAATTTGCGAATGCCATATCTTTGTTTTCTATCAAAATTCTTTTGATTCATCTTTCTACCTTTCAATTTCACAAAAAATAAAGCGCTTTCTTTTTGCTTTAAAATTTTTACTCCCCATCATAGGAAAACACAAGAAAGCAATTAATGGACGAGAGTTGCTCTCCTTCTCTCTTTCAACATTTAGCTAGCTGCAATCCAAACAGTAGCTCTCTCACTCCTTTCCTAGACACTTTTTCTTTATTATACAATAAAGTCATAGGTTTATCTCGAGCTTGCCATAGAATAGATTTTACTTTCAGTAATATTTTAATATTTTAATATTTTTAAAAGTACTTTCAAAATTTATAACAAAAAGAGAGCTACTGGTCTCTCTCATCCATCATTTTACATACTTAAAAGGAATCTCACTACCACATAGCCAGTTGTAGACTTGGTCATTGACAAAGACATTCATGGCTTCGTGAGCATACTCGGGCATGATGCGATAGGCCTTATCGCAGGTCAGACGGTTGTAAATCGCAAACTGGGTTATAGGATAACAAACATCGTCGTCCAAGCCCGTAATCATCTTAACCTCACCCTTGATACGATGTGCAAGATTTTTCACATCGATATAGGCAAGGGTCGCAATAATTTCCTCCTCGGTTTCATGGAAGGGGTCGTGAAACTTGAAATAACGGAAAAGTTCGTCGTAAGCCTCACTGGTATTCCCAATCTCAAACACTCGTCTAAAGTCTGACAAGAAAGGATAGATGGCAACAGTTTTCTCAATTCGAGGATTGAGCGCTGCTGCAACCAAAGCTAAAGCCCCTCCTTGCGAGGCACCATAGCTAGAAAGATGCTTCTCATCAACCTGAGGTAGGCTGGCCATAATCTCAACCAACTGGTAAATATCCAGATAAATATCCTTATAAAAGAGGTGATCCCGACCTTCCACAGCACCACGAATGATATGTCCCTTGACCGTATTTCCTAGAGGAGAACGCAAACCGTCTTGCGAGTAACCCGACTGACCCCGCACATCCATGGAAACAACACCGTAACCAGCCACAGTATAGGCTAGCATGTCAGCCCAGTCCCAGCCACGTCCCATATAACCATGGAAATGGAAGATTATCGGAACCTTCTCCTCACTCTTTGGAAGAACGACGCGTGCATAGACCTTGCCTTCATTGGTTCCTTCAAAAGTGAGCTCATAGCACTTGACTTGAGGAATGTGGAAATTTCTTTCCTCCAACTGGTAGGCTGGAAGAGTGGAAACTTTTTTCACTTCCTCATCCCAGAAAATATCAAAGTCATCTGGCACCTCATCCCTGCCTTTATAGGTCTTAATTTCTTCTAGCAAAGCTGGATTTTTCATAGCATGCTCCTTTTATTTTGTAATCGCTATCACAACTGTAGCATATCTAGAAAAGTAATGCAAGAAAGAAGGGTAATACTCTTCGAAAATCAAATTCAAACCACGTCAACGTCGCCTTGCCGTACTCAAGTACAGCCTGCGGCTAGTTTCCTAGTTTGCTCTTTGATTTTCATTGAGTATAAATAGATAGAGATTTTTGATTCTCCTCCCTCAAACCTATCGTCTGAAAGTCTAATAAATTGAATCTAGAATAGTACCAATTAACTTCTAAAGTATTTTTAGAAATTAATGTGAATGCCCTAGTTGATTTGTCTACAGCATATCTCAATATGCTATAGTTTCAATGGCGATTGGACAGAGAATCATTTATCAGAAAGCGAGGTAACATCATGAAAGCAATCGGTACGCAAATGTTACAGACAGAACGTTTGATTTTGAGAAGATTTGTGGAGAGTGATGCAGAAGCTATGTTTCAAAATTGGGCTTCGTCTGCTTAGAATTTGACCGATTTCATTCGGAATCCCCATACAAATCTTGAGGTGACTCGAAACTCGATTTGTAATTGGGTTGACTCCTATACAAATCCCAACTATTACAAATGGGCCATTTGTCTCAAAGAAAACCCAGAGCAAGTGATAGGAGATATCAGCATCGTTGAACTGCACGAGGAAGATTTAAGTTGTGAAATTGGCTATGTTTTAGGAAAAAACTATTTGGGTCGTGGTCTTATGACAGAGGCCTTAAAAGCGGTATTAGACTTCTGTTTTACTCAAGCAGATTTTCAAAAAGTCAGAGCACGATATGCTAGTCTCAACCCAGCTTCAGGTCGTGTTATGGAAAAGGCTGGGATGTCCTATCTAAAGACTGGTGCAAATGGGGTGGAGAGAAAAGGTCATGTTGCGGATCTCATTTATTATCAGATAAGCGGGGAATACAGATAAGCTTAACATTTATTGCTTATCCTCTGTTCTTATTTCTTATTTACTATTTCATTTATCCTCTCTTTTCCGAATAAATAGATAGAGCCAGAGAATCTAGTAAACCTAGATTTAATACTCTTCGAAAATCAAATTCAAACCACGTCAACGTCGCCTTGCCGTACTCAAGTACAGCCTGTGGCTAGTTTCCTAGTTTGCTCTTTGATTTTCATTGAGTATAAAACTGTGGTATAATAAAAGGAGGAAAAGAATGATTCTCAGACATCCGGGCATCAGCCCGACCAATGACTTGGTTGCTAAGAAGATTTTTAGCAATCCGGAAATCACTTGTCAATTTATTCGCGATATGCTGGATTTACCAGCCAAAAATGTAACCATTTTGGAGGGGAGTAATATTCATGTCTTACCTTCCCTTCCGTACTCGGCGCAGGATTTCTATACCAGTATAGATGTCTTGGCGGAGTTGGATAATGGAACTCAAGTAATCATTGAGATTCAAGTGCATCATCAGAATTTTTTCATCAATCGCCTGTGGGCTTACTTATGCAGTCAGGTCAATCAAAATCTTGAAAAAATTCGCCAACGTGAAGGTGATACACACCAGAGCTACAAACACATCGCACCAGTATATGCTATCGCAATTGTGGATAGCAATTATTTCCAAGATGATTTAGCTTTTCATAGCTTTAGCATGCGAGAGGACACGACAGGTGAGGTATTAACTATCACAAATAATGGACAAGAAAACCATCTGGTTAAGATGGCGTTCTTGGAACTTAAAAAATACAGAGAAACCAGCAAAGATAGCATTCGCAAACCATGGCTAGAGTTTTTTGGGAATAAACCCTTTACCCAGCAACCCGAGCGAGCTATTAGCCAGGCAGACCAACTGCTAGACTATAAGAGCTGGTCCGAGGAGGACAGGAAAATGTTTAGTCAACTACGTATGAGAGAAGAACAAGCCTTGTTGGCACAGGACTATGCCTTGGAAACTGCTAGAGCAGAGGGAGTTGAACAAGGTCTAGAGCGTGGGAAAATCTTTACCTTTCTAGATTTAGTACGCCAACATGTTTTAACTTCCGAATTTGCGAGTGAGCAATTGGGCATGACCGTCGCTGAGTTTGAGGCCTTGTTGTAAGACCAGCACTAATGGTCAGAAAAACCATCTAGTCAAGATGGCATTTTTGGAATTAAAAAATACAGAGAAACCATCAAAGACGAGGTTCGCAAGCCGTGGTTGGAGTTTTTCGGGAACAAACCCTTTACCCAGCAACCCGAGCGAGCCATCAGCCAGGCAGACCAACTGCTAGACTACAATAGCTGGTCCGAGGAGGACAGGAAAATGTTTAGTCAACTACGTATGCGTGAAGAACAAGCATTGTTAGCACAGGACTATGCCTTGGAAACTGCTCGAGCAGAGGGAGTTGAACAAGGTCTAGAGCGTGGGAAAATCTTTACCTTTCTAGATTTAGTACGCCAACATGTTTTAACTTCCGAATTTGCGAGTGAGCAATTGGGCATGACCGTTGCTGAGTTTGAGGCCTTGTTGTAAGACCAGCACTAATGGTCAGAAAAACCATCTGGTTAAGATGGCGTTCTTGGAACTTAAAAAATACAGAGAAACCAGCAAAGATAGCATTCGCAAGCCATGGTTGGAGTTTTTTGGGAACAAACCCTTTACCCAAGCACCCGAGCGAGCCATCAGTCAGGCAGACCAACTGCTAGACTACAAGAGCTGGTCTGAGGAGGATAGGAAAATGTTTAGTCAACTACGTATGCGAGAAGAACAAGCATTGTTAGCACAGGACTATGCTTTGGAAACTGCTAGAGCAGAGGGAGTTGAACAAGGTCTAGAGCGTGGGAAAATCTTTACCTTTCTAGATTTAGTACGCCAACATGTTTTAACTTCCGAATTTGCGAGTGAGCAATTGGGCATGACCG
>NZ_WIJO01000059.1:0-12193 GCF_009496205.1 Streptococcus mitis | reverse complement strand
GCTTCTCTAAGCTATATCCTTGTTTTCTAAGTTCATAGATCTGAACTTTATCATCATAAGTTAATTTCATAATAAAAACACCCCAAAAGTTAGATTTTTTCTGTCTAACTTTTGGGGTGCAGTTCATTCAGCATCTGATAATATGTGTGTTTCTAATTTTAAAGACTTTTTGCCCAGCTTTTTTATTTCACAACAAGCTCATAACGTGTCTTGCTTGTAAAGGTTTGACCTGCTTTGAGAATGACTTGGTCTTTGAGGTCGCTGTGAATGGCATCTGGTAAAGCCTGCGCTTCAAGGGCAATCCCATTGTGCTGTACCATGGGCTGACCTCCTATGATGACACTCTCATCCACAAAGTTTGCTGTGTAGACTACAAAACAAGGAGCCTCTGTCTTGAAAAGCAAGAAGCGACCTGAGTTTTGGTCATAAAGGAAACCAGCATTGTCATGACCTGCAGGAAGAGCAAATGGATGATCTAAACCAGACACAAGTTGGATTTGCTCATCTTCTTCTGCAAAGATATCCTTCAACAAAGCTCCATTGTAGATGTGTTTAACCACATCACGAGTAGCATCTGGAGTTTTGACAGGAACACCGTCGGGAGCGATTGGATAAATGCCCTCTGTGTTTAGTTGGAAGACATGACGGTCAATCGTCTGCGTGAAATCACCAGACAAGTTGAAGTAGCTGTGATTAGTTGGATTGACCAGCGTATCCTGATCGGTCGTTACCTTGTAGCTGATTTCATAGGCACCAGTTTCTTCTAAGTGGTAACTGATCCAAATCTTGAGATTCCCAGGAAATCCCCCTGTCCCATCTGTACGCTCTGTGTAGAGGGTCAAGCCATGGTCGCTCACTTCAACTAGTTCAAACAAGCTAGAATCCCAACCATTTGAACCACTGTGGTTGCAGTTGCTAGCATTGTTGACTTCAAGTTCATAGGTCTTGCCATTTAATTCAAAGGTCGCACCTGCAATACGGCCCGCCACAGGACCTACGCTAGCTCCATGCTTGGGACTATTGCCTACATAGCTATCAAAATCATCAAATCCCAAAATAACATTAGCAAAATTTCCAGCCTTGTCAGGTGTGACATAGCGCAGGATGGTCGCACCATAAGTCATAACCTCAAGCTGGTAGCCACCGTCCGTCTCAAAGAGATAGGCCAAGACATCCTTGCCATCAACATTTCCAAATACACGCTCTGTGTATGCTTTCATTCTGTTCTCCTTTTACTATTTCTCTCAAGCAAACAAACCATAGAAAGCGCCTTGACAATCTATGGTTTATCTGATAATTTACAAATCCTCTTGTCAAGAATTCATAAATACTGTCTTATACTCAATGAAAACCAAAGAGCAAACTAGGAAGCTAGCCGCAGGTTGCTCAAAGTACCGCTTTGAGGTTGTGGATAGAACTGACGAAGTCAGCTCAAAACACTGTTTTGAGGTTGTGGATAGAACTGACAGAGTCAGTATCATATATCTACGGCAAGGCGACACTAGCATGGTTTAAAGAGATTTTCGAAGAGTATTACTTTTGATATTCGTGGATGATAACACCCTGTACCACACGGTTTACTGTACCTGTAGGAGACGGTGTATCTGGTTTATTTTCTACCTTAAGTGAAGTCAAGAGGGCAAAGAGTTGGGCATAAACGATGTAAGGGAAGACACGGTAAATATCATTCAAGACACCGCCACAGCCAAGGGCTACTTCCTTGACATTTTCAAGACCAAAGGCTTGATCACTCAAGAGCACAACACGACGAGCAATGTGATCACCAGCAACTTCACGAACCAAGTCCAAGTCGTACTTGCGAGTGTAGTCTGACGTTGTGCCAAAGATCAAAACAACTGTATCTTCATTGATAAGAGATTTTGGACCGTGACGGAAGCCGACTGGACTTTCATACATAGTCGCCACCTGACCAGCTGTTAATTCCAAAATCTTGAGCTGAGCTTCATGAGCAAGTCCAAAGAAAGGACCAGCGCCTAGATAGATAACACGGTTAAAGTCGAGGTCAACAAGCTCTTTGACATCTTCTACACTGTCTAAAACTTTACGTGCAAGACTAGATACAACTTCAAAACGTTCAGACTTAACAGCAAATTCTGTAGGATCAAAGACCAAGAGAGCTGTCAACATCATAGACGTAAAGCTAGAAGTCATGGCAAATCCAGCATCATTAGAGGCAGCTGGTTGCAAGAGCAAGAGATTGCGGTCATCTCCATGAGCTTGAAGAGCCAATTTCCCATCTGCTGCACAAGTAATCGTCACTTGGTAAAGCTCATCTACCAAGGCCTTGGCCAAATCAACAGTCGCCACACTTTCAGGCGAGTTCCCACTACGAGCAAAGGATACAAGGACAGTTGCCACATCTTTTTTCAAATAAGTTTCTGGATTGGCAACGATATCTGTTGTCGCAATAGCATTGAAATTCCATTTGCGTTCGTCATAGACTTCCTTAAAGTAAGGTACCAAGGTATCTCCTACATAAGCAGAAGTCCCCGCACCTGTCAAGATAACCTTGATATAGTTATGTTTATCAGCAATTCCTTGTAGGAAAGCTGCAATTTCTTCACGTTTTTCTTGATAAGATTCAAAAGCTTCTGTCCATACATCTGGTTGTTGGTAGATTTCACGTGTAGTGATTTCTGCACCTAATTCGAGCAAGTCTTCTTTTTTATAATGTAGCATTGAGTTCCTCTTTTTCTATCAAATATGGGAATGGGAGTAAGCCCCATTCCCATGTATATTCTATATAAAATGCTCTAACGATTTTCACGTTGTCACATCTTATTCGTCTTCGTCATCATCGAAGCCCGCTAACAGGTCATTGACTTTCACAATGCTTTCTGCAGCACGGCTCTTGTAGTCCGCATCTGCGCCTGTAAGGCTCGCATTGATAAATTCAATCACCATTGGAAGATTCATCCCTGCGTAAAGGTCAATATCACGACCTTCCATGATCAAGCGACTCACCACGTTACATGGTGTACCACCAAGAAGATCCGCAAAGACTAGGAAATCATCCAATCCTTCAATAGCAGCTTCAAATTTTGCAGTAAAGTCTTCTGGTCCATCTTCTGGAAGAAGAGCCACTGCATGAATGTTGTCTTGTGGACCCATGATCATTTCAGTGCTACCTTTAAGTTCTTCACAAAAACGACCATGGCTCACCAAAATTAATGATTTAGCCATAAATTATGCGCCCATTCCAAGCAAGAATTTACCGATGAATGAAAGACCTACTGCAAGAGCGATAATGATACCGATAGCTTTAGTAGAAGTCATACCTTTCTTACCAAGCAACCAGAAGATAAAGGCAGTAAAGATTGCTGGAAGCAAGCGTGGGAAGATTGAGTTCAAGATATCTTGGAAGTCAATCATTTTTTCACCGATTGGCAATTTGTAAGAAATTTCAAAGTTAATCATTGTTGCTACAAGAGCACCCATCATGAAGACACCAAGTACAGATGCAGCGTCAATCAAAGCTGTCAAAGTACTTTGCATGTTGTTGATAAGGTTAACCCCTTCTTTGTAAGCAAATTCCAACTGTTTCCAACGGAAGATGTCATAAGCAACTGCAACTGCGATCCAAAGGAAGATTCCCCATGGTTGGCCAGCGATAGCCATAGTTGCTGCGATAGATCCCATGATAGCAGGTACAAGTGAACCAAAGATAGTATCTCCAAGAGGAGCGAATGGTCCCATCAAACCTGTCTTGATACCGTTAACGGCATCTTTTGAACCTACACCATCTTTTTCTTCCATGGCAAGGTCAAAACCAGCGATAATAGTGTGGAAGAATGGTGAAGTATTGAAGAATTGAGTATGAACTTTCATCATTTCTTTCAATTCAGGAGTTCCATCCCCATACATTTTACGCAATTGAGGCAAGATCATGTAAAGGTAACCAGAAGCTTGCATACGTTCGTAGTTCCAACCTAATTGGAAAGTAAACAAGCTACGTTTGTTGATTTGATTAAAATCTTCTTTTGTAAGTTTGTAATTAGAATTCGTCATCTTCGATTTCCCCACTTTCTGATGGTGTAGAAGGTGCTGCCACAGCTACTTTTTGGCTATTTTTGAAGTGAAGCACTGCTAGGAAGATACCTACGATAGAGATACCAATCATAGACAATCCTTTGAAGTTGTTCACGAAACCAATTTTTTCAGCAACATCTTTAGGTAGAGTACCGATAATACCTGCAACAGCGCCACCAAGACCTGTTACATATGAGTAAAGAACAGTCAACATAGCTGTCAAACCAAATCCCATTGCAAGGTAGTGAAGGTTACGTTTAACTGGAAGGTAACGAAGCAAGATTGCAAATCCAAGACCTGGAAGCATACGTCCTGCGAGTGTCAAACCATCTGCAAGCCATTGGTATTCTTTAACTAGGTCTACTACGTGTTGTACAAAGGCACCACCAAAGGCAAGCGCGAAGAAGACTGGAAGGGCACGAGATAGAGCCCATGGAATCGCACCAAGCAAGTAGTTGCGTTCGATTCCTTTGTAGTCATAGCGTTCGATTGCAGCATCAATACGGTGTGCAAAGAAAGTAGTTGTCATACGTCCAAGAACGTCGAAGTAAGTCAAGAGAGCTGCTACTGGCACAGCGATTGTTGTAATCGCAAGGTCTGTATCAATACCTTGAGAGATTGAGAATGCTGTTGCAAGAACCGCACCAGAAGTTGCGTCGATACGAGAAGCACCACCGAAGGTACCAACCCCAAGAACGAACAATTGCAAGCTACCACCGATAAACAGACCAGTAGTCACATCTCCCATGATTAAACCAGTAATGAAACCAGCAAATACAGGGGAACCTGCAGATGAAACGATCGTCAACTCATCACAGATTTGATAAGCTGAGTACAAAGTGAGAAGTAAAATTTGCCACCATTGTATCATAACAATGACCTCCTAAAAATTTTTTCCTATTTTAATAAGCTCAAAAAGTCTGAAACTGGATCATTTGGAACCATTTGAGCAGTAAGTTTAACACCTTTTTCTGCCAATTTGTGGAAGTCTTCCACATCCTTGTCCACTACATTGATAGAACGTGTAATAGAACGAGTTTCTGGTGTTTGAGACATATTCCCAACATTAAGGGTTTCAAGTGGTACACCTGCTTCGACCAAACCAAGGAAGCGGTCTGGTTTACGAGCCACGATAAAGAGACGTTGGCTATCGTATTTTCCAGCAAGAATATTGGCTGCCGCTTTTTCAATTGGCAAAATACTCAATTTCACACCTGGTGGTGTCGCAAGTTTCAAACCACTCTTTTCAACGTCATTGTTGACAACTTCGTCATCTACAACCATAATACGTGAAACATTTAGTTTTCCAGCCCAAAGATTGGCTACTTGTCCGTGGATCAAACGTCCATCGATACGGCATCCTACAATTGTCATAAGTTTTCCCCCTTTATGTGTTTTAGTGTAGGTTTACGAGTTAAATAAATCTCTTCTTTATATTGGCCCTCTGTTTCAAAGATGATGATGCGGTTATCACCTTCCTTGAGATAGCTATGAGGGATATAAAGCGAGAGGGTCGGGCCGACGTTCCAAAAACGTCCTAGGTTCTGCCCATTGACAAAGGCAACTCCCTTACCAAACTCAGACAAGTCTAGGTAAGTATCTTTTGGCTCTTGGACTGTAAAGTCATAAGCGTAAAAGGCTGGTTGTCCTTCTGTCCATCCTTTTGAAAAATCAATTTTCTCAGGATTATCTAGTGGGAGTGGATAGTGTTTCCAGTTTAGTAGGAAGTGCAAATCCTTACAAACCCCTGTCCGAATTCCCTTACGTTGCGTATCTGCTAAGAACTTATGTCCATAGTTGACACGCCCCATATTTTCAATCAAGATGTCAATCTCTGAAAAGCCTTCTCGGTTGCCTTGACAGTAGATGTCTTCGCCAATCTCTGTCTGGTATTGAGTAGCAATCCATTGACCATCTACAAAGAGTTGAGCTCGGTCACGTCCATCGATGATACGGAGACGTTCCTCTTCTGCATCCCAACTTGCCTCCGTGCGGTAGAGAAGGTAGCCATAACTTTGACCAAGTTCTTCCATCGCTTTTGGATAGAGGCTTTCAGTAGGACTAGAGAGATTATCCAGGGTTTCAAACAAGGAAACTTTTTCGACCAATGGAATGGACCCTATCTCCATGCTTTCCTTATAGAGTGGTTCCAACTGTGGATACTCTGGGAAGTGGGTTGCCATCATCTTCTTGACTGCTAAGTATTTAGCAGTTGGATTTCCTTCTTCATCGAGAAGGGCATCATAGTCGTAAGATGTGACTTGCGGCAAATCCAGAGTTCCTCGAGCCGAGCAACCATTCATGAAACCAAAGTTTGTACCACCATGGAACATGTAAAGGTTGATAGAGCCTTGCTCCAATACCTCTCGAACAGCTTCTGCCAATTCTTTAGGATCACGAGTGATGATGGGTTCTTTCCAACGGTTGAACCAACCATCCCAGAATTCCATACACATGAGGGGCCATTTCTTGCCATGCTCATCAAAGAATTCCTGCATCTGTGAAAAGTTGTACGGAGCTTTAGAACCGAAGTTTCCTGTCACAAAGAGATCGTCTTCGATCAAGGTTCCGGCTTTCAGAGTAGCCCTCCATGGGCCATCTGAAGTAAAGAGTGGGCAATCAATCCCTCGGTCTTCCATCAATTTCCGAATTGCTCGTAGATAAGACTTATCTTCTCCATAAGAGCCATATTCATTTTCGACTTGCATCATAAGAATGTTTCCACCATTATCCAACAAGCGAGGCACAAGCCTTGGCAATAATTGGTCATAATAGCGAGCAACAGCCTCGATGTAGGCCGGGTCGGACGAGCGAATTCGCATGTCCTTTGTCAAGAGCCAAGCCGGCAAGCCACCAAATTCCCATTCCGCACAGATAAATGGAGACGGGCGTACAATGGCATAGAGACCTAGATCTTGTGCAATTTGAAGAAATCTCTCCAAATTTCTGGCACCTTCAAAATCAAACTCCCCTTCAACAGGTTCGTGTAAATTCCAAGCCACATAGGTCTCGACTGTATTAAAGCCAAGCGCCTTTAAGTTATAGAGAGAATGATACCAATCCTCTGCTGGAATCCTAAAATAATGAATGGCGCCAGATAAAATCTTAAATGATTTTCCATCGAGATAAAAATCATCCCGTATCTCAAATCGTGTCATATTCTTACCTTCTGACAACTAAAGTTTACGCTTTCATTTGTTGATATAGTAAATATAACTCAATATCTTACATTTGTCAATAGGTTTTCACAATTTTTTTCATTTTTCACTAAATTTTACACAAAAAACTTATAAAGATATAAAATTTACAGACATATAGCTTCAAACAGGTAGCATGTATAAAAATGTATAAAACCTCCTATTTTTTATGTAAATTAACCTTATAGCCTATTATTCTAATTTTTTTATTCAAAAGGCTACTATTCTTTCCAGTTTTATGGTAAAATTTTTAACGGAGAAGGAAAATCGAGGTGAAAATATGGCAATTCCAAAGTATCAATATATTAAAGATGAGTTAAAGAACAAAATCATTTCTGGTCAATTTGCCAGTGGAGATAAATTCTACACTGAAGCTGAATTGATTGCAATGTATGATGTAAGTTCTATCACAGTTGTACGCGCCTTAAACGACCTTGCCAAAGATGGCTATATTGTCCGCCAACAAGGAAAGGGTACATTCGTTTCACGTGCACGCAAACACAAACTCGTAGAATTTTCAGATGTAGAAGTTTTTGAAACTAAAGATGATAAAGTTACCGTCCTTTCTATTGAGCGTGGAAACAAACTAAGCTACTTAGAAAAACTTGGACTACGCGGAGATCAGTTCTACTACAAGATTGAACGCGTACGCGAAACAGGTGGTGTTGTGTACATCTACCATACATCTTACATCCCAGAACAATACGTCAACGCAAATTATCCAAATCTTGAATATTATAGCTCTATCTATAACCGTTTCAAATTGGATTACCACATTCACATGAATGATGAACATTTTGAAGAAATCAATGAAATAGCATTTCCAACTCCAGAACATGTGGCTTCGGTCCTCGGAGTCGATGAACAATTCCCAACCGTTTTACAAACCAAGACTACTAAACTAGAGTCTACTGGTCAAGTTCTCGCTTACAGCGAAACATATAAACGAGCAGATTACTACAAAATCAAATTCATTTCATGTAACCGTGGTCACTAAGAAAAAGCTTGAGCCTTGCTCAGGCTTTTTCTATATATATTATAGCACAAAAAAGCGACTATGAAAACGCTATTAAATATCTTTATTTAATTTGTAGAACTTTTACTAAAAACAAGTTAAAAATCACTGATTTTTCCTTAATTTTACCTTCTTATATAAGTTGTCATTTCCAAAATCTTATGATTTCCTCCATTTATTATAGTTCTTATATAAACCTACTTGACTTTTTACTATATAGATAATAAAATTAAATTGGTTTTATGTAAACGTTATCAAAATAGTTGTATCAAGGAGGTTTTATCATGAAACTAGACAAGAAACAGCGTTTCTCAATCCGCAAGTATGCAGTCGGAGCAGCTTCTGTACTGATAGGATTTACCTTCAGTGCGCAAGTCGTATCTGCAGATGGACTCACACCAGTACCAAAAGCTACTGAAACTTTGCAAGCTGTGCCGGATAGCCCACAAGCATCAGAAGCACCAATTCAAGATAAAGAAGAAAAACTTGTAAAACAAGCTGATAAAACTATAAAAGAGGAAGTTAAAACTGAAAAAGATACTGTTAACACAGTTATTCCAAAAACAGACAATGCGGTAGTACCGGTAGTAACAGAACATGCCAGCCCAGCCCCTACTACGGAATCAGAAAACACAACTCAAGTGGAAAAAAGCACAGAGAGTGCCAATACTGAGAAGAAAAACGAGCCTGCTACTCCTGCTGTACTCTCTCCGACTACTGAACGTGCCACTCAAACTAATGAAAAACTAGCAAAAAAGAAAATTGTTTCTATTGATGCTGGACGTAAATATTTCTCACCAGAACAACTCAAGGAAATCATTGACAAAGCGAAACATTATGGCTACACTGATTTACACCTATTAGTTGGAAATGATGGACTCCGCTTCATGTTGGACGATATGAGCATCACAGCTAACGGCAAGACCTATGCCAGTGACGATGTCAAACGTGCCATTGAAAAAGGTACGAATGATTATTACAACGATCCCAACGGCAATCACTTAACAGAAAGTCAAATGACAGATCTGATTAACTATGCCAAAGATAAAGGCATCGGTCTCATTCCGACAGTAAATAGTCCTGGTCACATGGATGCGATCCTCAATGCCATGAAAGAATTGGGAATACAAAACCCTAACTTTAGCTATTTTGGGAAGGAATCAGCTCGTACCGTAGATCTTGACAACGAACAAGCGGTCGCTTTTACAAAAGCCCTTATCGACAAGTATGCTGCTTATTTCGCGAAAAAGACTGAAATCTTCAACATCGGACTTGATGAATATGCCAATGATGCAACAAACGCTAAAGGTTGGAGCGTTCTTCAAGCTGATAAATACTATCCAAACGAAGGCTATCCTGTAAAAGGATATGAAAAATTTATTGCCTACGCCAATGACCTAGCTCGTATTGTAAAATCACACGGTCTCAAACCAATGGCCTTCAATGATGGTATTTACTACAATAGTGATACTAGCTTCGGAACTTTTGACAAAGATATCATCGTTTCAATGTGGACTGGTGGTTGGGGAGGTTACGACGTCGCTTCTTCTAAACTTCTAGTAGAAAAAGGTCACCAAATCCTAAATACTAACGATGCTTGGTACTATGTTCTTGGGCGAAATGCAGATGGCCAAGGTTGGTACAACCTTGATCAAGGATTAAACGGTATCAAGAACACTCCAATCACTTCAGTACCAAAATCCGACGGAGCAACTATTCCATTCATCGGTGGTATGGTAGCTGCTTGGGCTGACACCCCATCTGCACGTTATTCACCGTCACGCCTCTTCAAACTCATGCGTCAATTCGCAAATTCTAATGCTGAATACTTCGCAGCTGATTATGATTCTGCAGAACAAGCACTTAACGAGGTACCAAAAGACCTTAACCGTTATACTACAGAAAGTGTCGCAGCAGTTAACGAAGCGGCAAAAGCCATCCGTTCACTTGATAGCAACCTCAGCCGTGCTCAACAAGACACGATTGACCAAGCAATTGCAAAACTTCAAGAAGCAGTCAGCAATTTGACCTTCACACCAGAAGCTCAAAAAGAAGAAGATGCTAAACGTGAGGTTGAAAAACTTGCTAAAAACAAGGTGATTTCAATCGATGCTGGACGCAAATACTTTACTCTTGACCAACTCAAACGCATCGTAGATAAGGCCAGTG
Source organism: Streptococcus mitis (assembly GCF_009496205.1). Classification (GTDB taxonomy): domain Bacteria; phylum Bacillota; class Bacilli; order Lactobacillales; family Streptococcaceae; genus Streptococcus; species Streptococcus mitis_BN. The sequence goes on along the minus strand of NZ_WIJO01000059.1, from coordinate 1,762 downwards.
AGCTCGGATATTCTGACGTCCATCTCCTTCTAGGAAATGACGGACTTCGATTCTTACTCGATGATATGACCATCACTGCTAACGGAAAAACCTATTCAAGTGATGATGTCAAAAATGCCATCATCCAAGGAACAAAAGCTTACTACGACGATCCAAATGGGACTGCGCTTACACAGGCAGAAGTGACAGAACTAATTGAATACGCTAAATCTAAGGGTATCGGTCTCATCCCAGCTATCAACAGCCCAGGTCACATGGATGCTATGCTGGTTGCCATGGAAAAATTGGGTATTAAAAATCCTCAAGCCCACTTTGACAAAGTCTCCAAAACAACTATGGACTTGAGAAACGAAGAAGCGATGAACTTTGTAAAAGCCCTCATCGGTAAATACATGGACTTCTTTGCAGGTAAAACAAAGATTTTCAACTTTGGTACTGACGAATACGCTAACGATGCGACTAGTGCCCAAGGCTGGTACTACCTCAAATGGTATCAACTCTATGGCAAGTTTGCCGAATATGCCAACACCCTCGCAGCTATGGCCAAAGAAAGAGGGCTTCAACCAATGGCCTTCAACGATGGCTTCTACTACGAGGACAAGGACGATGTTCAGTTTGACAAAGATGTCTTGATTTCTTACTGGTCTAAAGGCTGGTGGGGCTACAACCTCGCATCACCTCAATACCTAGCAAGCAAAGGTTATAAGTTCTTGAATACCAACGGTGACTGGTACTACATTCTCGGTCAAAAACCAGAAGATGGTGGTGGTTTCCTCAAAAAAGCTATTGAGAATACTGGAAAAACACCATTCAATCAACTAGCTTCTACCAAATATCCTGAAGTAGATCTTCCAACAGTCGGAAGTATGCTTGCTATCTGGGCAGATAGACCAAGCGCTGAGTACAAGGAGGAAGAAATCTTTGAACTTATGACTGCCTTTGCAGACCACAACAAAGACTACTTCCGTGCTAATTATAATGCTCTCCGCAAAGAAATCGCACAAATTCCTGAAAACTTAGAAGGATATAGTAAAGAAAGTCTTGAGGTCCTTGACGCAGCTAAAACAGCTTTAAATTACAATCTAAACCGTAATAAACAAGCTGAGCTTGACACACTTGTAACCAAACTAAAAGCCGCTCGCTTAGGTCTCAAACCAGCTACAACTCACTCAGGAAGCCTGAATGAAAATGAAGTGGCTGCCAATGTTGAAACCAGACCAGAACTCATCACAAGAACTGAAGAAATCCCATTTGAAGTTATTAAGAAAGAAAATCCTAACCTCCCAGCTGGTCAGGAAAACATTGTCACAGCAGGAGTCAAAGGTGAACGAACTCATTACATCTCTATCCTTACTGAAAATGGAAAAACAACCGAAACAATCCTTGATAGCCAGATAACCAAAGAAGTTGTAAATCAAGTGGTTGAAGTCGGTGCTCCTGTAACTCACAAGGGTGATGAAAACGGACAAGCCACTATTGCTGAAGAAAAACCTAAACTAGAAATTCCAAACCAACCAACTAGAGCAAAAGCAGAAGAACAACAACTCCCTGAAACAGGAAGTCACGATTCTGCAGGACTAGTAGTCGCAGGACTCATGGCTACACTAGCAGCCTATGGACTCACTAAAAGAAAAGAGGCTCTTTGTCAACTGTAGTGGGTTGAAGAAAAGCTAAGCTCGAGAAAGGACAAATTTCGTCCTTTCTTTTTTGATGTTTAGAGCGATAAAAATCCTTTTTTTGAAGTTTTCAAAGTTTCGAAATC
>NZ_WIJO01000058.1:0-12283 GCF_009496205.1 Streptococcus mitis | reverse complement strand
AGAAAGCGGAAACACAAATACCATATCTGTACGATAAACTATTTCGTCAAATTTTTCAAAAAAATAATCCGATAGATTCAAAAAATATTTTTCAAGAATATCCAAGTCTAAATCTGCAGTATCTATTGAATCATCCCATTTCCTTATAATTTCAATCAAAGAATCAATTCCTTTTTCATGTTTTGCAAGATGTATGATATACTTTTCTGCAATTAGGAGCTTTAAATAATATTTCAAATCACTTATCGCTTGTTCCTCTGCCACTAGTTTTCCTTCTGTTGTTGGGTTATCAAATGGTTTTGGTTCCTGCCTATTTTCAAATATAGATAGGTACAAACCTCTATTACGATTGATTGCAATCTCTAAAGGTCGCAAAAAGTGCTTATGAGGTATGCTAATCGGCTCAATTTTTGTTTTATCAGAGATTGTAACTTTATTATCTAATATCTGACTAGCATTAATGCTATTTTTTTCAACAATCAATTGTAGTTTGCTGAAAGAAATATCTACTCCATCTGTTAAAAAAATCACAGGTAGTGTTGTTTCTTGTATTTGTTCAATAATAGGATGATCTTTTAATTCTTCAGGAATGAAAACACAGCCTAAAGGAGTTTGTTTAATTAAATCTATAATACCCTCTGTATTCTTAATTAACAGCTCTATGTTTATGTATTCCGTAATATAATTTGGTTCTTCAACAAATGAGGATAGAGGCCAAGGAAGAACTAACTCTTCAAAACTTTTAGGTATATGAGCAACTAAATACCTTGATTGAGTATGAGTCACAATGTTCCTATTAAAACGATAGGAGAATGTGTCTCTCTCAATAAAATTTGGATTATCATGATTATTTGTAGTTAAAAAATAACTTACAAATGGTATGTTTAAAAACTGTTCTGTCATAATATTTCCTTTACTTTATCTTCTTATAATCAATGATATCTTTTTGATTTACAAAATATAGGTTTCCCCTCGTACGTGTACACGCAACATAAAATTTACTTTTGGTTTGTGAAGAAAGTTCATTCAAGCGATCAGCTGCGAATAATTTATATGTTGTTTGATTTAATACTACACAAACATTGTCATATTCAGAGCCTTTACTATCCCCCCAATTCTGACTCTTGCAATCATAATCATAAGATTTTTGATAAAAAAGTTTCATAACGTTATCATTTGTCATTATTGATTCTATTTTATCCTTTGAGTCTATGAGAATAATTTCGGCAGGAAGCTTTTCTTCTCGCTGTGATAAAATTTCAATAGCTAAATTATCAACAATAAAGTCACAAACTATTTTTGGACAACGATAACTTTTTGATAAACTTGACAAATCAATTTCATATCCTGAATCAGAAAGAACTTTTATCCAATTCTCAAAACTCGAATGGATCCCTTTTCCTTTATTAGCTCGCCTTGAAGTACTAAAGGTTTTTTGATAAAAATCTCCAAATAAAAATACTTCTGCATTAAGATTACTTAAACTTAAAAGCCAATCAAAATCATCTGACTCAAAATCCTGACACTCATCTACATAAATACAATCAAAAAATTTATCAATTCTATCCAAATATGAATTATCAAATCCAATCTCTTTCCTCTTATAAATTACTGAACCCCTTAATAGAGATTTAGAAAGTTGATTCTGAACAATTCTTCCAGTATTATCTATAGTAGTGTTATCAAATTTCCATTGAGGCTCATAATCAAAATTTATTCCTTTTGGTCGTTTCCCTAAATATGGCACTAAGCAAAAACTATATAGAAACTCAAAAACACCAAAAATAAAAGTAGACTCAGGGATGAAGCTAAATTTGTCAATCAACTTTTCTCTGATTGTATTCTGGTTCGTCTCTGTATACGTAAGTATAAGATTTCTTTTTTGAGGATTAATACTTTCAATTATTTTAGTTGTTTTGCCACTTCCAGCAACGGCATGAATTAATCTTTTATTATCCATTCAATCGCCTCTTTAATGTAATCAGGTATAATAAATTCGTCACTTCTATGATCAGTCTCCATTTTTTCTAGTAATCGCAATGCAAATTCAGCCTTCTCCCTAAGCATATATCCTAATAAATCTTTAGATTTAGTTAAACCAAAAGAATCTAACAAATCCTTGTTATTATTATAAATACATAATTCAAATGTTCGATTAGCATTATCTAAATCAGAGGAAACTTTTATATTTTGGAATTGTTGATAAGAACTATATTTTGACTGTACTTTACTTTCATAATCACCATCGTTATCCGTTATAACTGCTACTTTTTTATCAGTAAAGTTGGTTGCAATTTCTAAATACCTCTCAAAACTTAATCCATCTACAGAAATAATTGATACATTAAATTCTTCAGGCTTTTTGGAGTGGAGTATTTCGAAAAACTTCTCTACTAAAATATACTCAGCATTCCCCTCAACAAGAATTATCTTCTTACCTAGAGAGAAGTTCAATAAATTTTGATTAGTAGATTTTTTGAAAAATCTTACAGTATCTTTTTTCAAACCTTTAAGTTTAGATATCTGACCATTATCTAAAAAAAGAAGATTATCTACACCCAATCTTGAAGCAATCATATTTGAATGAGTCCCAATAAAAACTTGAACACCTGTTTTTGAACTTAGCATTCTAACTAATTTTTGGAGGTTTTGGAAGCTCAAATGATTCTCAGGTTCCTCAATAAGTAGTATTTTAACCGTTTCCTTGAGATGACTGTATGCATTTTCAACACCTAATAATACTTTTTCTCCTTGACCTAAATTTTTTATATCTACACCATTTTTTACAGCTGATACTGAATTTCTAAATGAATTTTCTGATTCGTCAAAATGAAGTTGGAATTCTGAAGCATTCTCCTTCAACAGTTCATCCTTCCTTAAAGTCTTTAAAAAATTAAATGAATTTATCCTGTATTGATGATTAACTTATGCTCTATTTTCAGCTGATATATTTTCTAAATACACCTCATGGATGCGTTTTTGAATTTCTTGTTGTGTATCAATAAGACTTGTATTTATTATCGAATGTAGAAACTTATACGGTTTATTATACGAGGAGTAGGGTTTCCCTGAAAATGTCAAAAATTCAACTCTATAGAACTCAAATGGAAAGACTGTCCAGTTACTATCATTTAAGACAGAAGTAATTTCAGATATATAATCTTGATCGGGAATTATTTTTAATGAAAGTCCAAAAGCTTTGATTTTTTGAGAGTTATGCTTTCCTTCAATATTGAAGTTAGAGGAAATTTCAGTACATAATTCATCAAAATAAATTTCGACAAAGGCCTCAGGAAGCTGATTGATATCCTTTGTTCCCATAAAATCTAAAATCGCTTCTTGATTAATGATACTAGCCAAACTACTTCTCTCAATCTGACTATGACTTCCACTCAGCACTAATCCAACAGCATACAATAACGTCGACTTTCCTGCACCATTCTCTCCAACGAAAATGTTAACTTCTGAGTTACAAATAAAATCAACTCTTTTATAACGTTTAAAATTTTGTAAAATTATCCTAGAAATCATACATATCTCCTAACATTGATTAGCATAACATGCTCAATAAAATTATATCACACTAGTGATAAATTGTACTTAATCACTACCTTTAATAACCAATAACTCCTTAAATATATCTCTTCCTTACATCTTGAAAAATTTTTGACATAATTGTTGCATAATAAAGTAACTGGAGTTTTATCTTATGTTTTCTAGTATTCGTCTTAAAGAACGTAGAATACCCAAACTGAACTCTCCAACCTATTAAAAATCAATAGAGCTTCATACAACAACCTATTTTGAATCAGGATATAAGATTATGCTCCCTATCTTCAGCTCTCTTCAAAAAATTAAGATAAGGTTGATGAGTACGCAGGGAATTACTTCAAACACAACAATCACATGATAAGGTTGTGACACGTTTTCCTGTAGAAGTGTTCTATGATGTTTCTCTTTCTACTGGTCTTGGAGAATCTCTCTTTGATGAATAGTGGGTGCTGCGCTCGAAAACTATCACCCTCAATAATGATTATATTGCCCTGAAACTCTTTGAGCTTGATGCAATGGATAGTTTTCTTTATAGTTCGCTAAGAAAGAAAACTACTGGATTTTGTCTCATTTTCTTGCCTTTCGTCAGTGTGTGAATATTGCAAGCTAAGGCACGGGCAAACTCCTCCTCATTATATCATAAAAACTCATTAAGCTACTATTCGATTTTCTGGTGTTTTCTAGTATGATCTAAATACCATCCAAGTAGTCTCTGTAACGCTCCAGCTCTTCTAAAGTAGTCAACAGATAAATGTTGGTATTTACCATATCAGATAAGGCACCACTCATTACAATTCAGTGATTGCTCTCATTATTAAAGACGAGGTTCTGGCTATCTTGATAACAATAGTGATGAGTTAGGAGATTTGTTCAACGTTTCTTAACAATCTCTTTTTTTAAAGTCAGTTTATAATCTTCCCACTGGATTTAATATTTTTTCTTTCCCAACAATATTCACATACGATACATTGATTTTTTGGCAAATTTTGTCTATTAATTCTGTTGAAATTAAACTTGTTCCCTTTTCATAACTGCTAAGGCTATTTGTTGAAATGCCTACAATTCGTGCAAATTCTGGACGTGTCAGGTCATGTTCCTTTCGTGTGGATTTTATATTGTTTCCAATCATGGTATGCTTCTTTTACTCGATAATACTATTATAACATTTAGAAATTAAAAAACAGATTCTAAATCAATAGAACGTATAATTCTAAAATTAGAATTTTTCATGATAATTCTATAAAATGTTGCTTTTCTAATAAACTTGTACTTATTTCCTTCAAACTACACAAATATCTCCTTGTTGTAAGTGTGTAATTGAATCAAAAGTATTAGATATAATTTCAAAACAGAGTTTTAAGCTATAGTTGGCGAATACTATAGTTTGCTATTTAATTCTAACTAAAAAATCATTATATAAATCAAACTGTTAAAGATGAATTTATGGTATACTAGTGATAATAAATAGTTATCGGTAGGAAAATAAAAATATGGAATTTATAAATCGTAGAGATGAACTAGAAAAAATACAAAATGAATATAAACAACATTTAAAAACAGGTAAAAGTCAAGTTTATATTATTAGAGCGAATTCAGGTATAGGGAAGTCGGAGTTTATAAAAGAAACTATAAAACATTTTTCACAAACTCCTATTGAGATTCTTCATTTAGATGACACTGAAAACTCTTCTACATTTAGACGTTTTGTAATTGAGTTAGATAAAGTAAGCCAGTTCTATGGGTATCTTGATTTTAAAGCATTCTATACTAAAAAAATTAATAGTTCAAAGGCCCTGCAACTACTATTAAAAATGTCTTCTTTTTTTGGTCAAGCTTTTATTGGAATGGTATCTAAAGAAAATGGCTTAGAATCTATAATCTCTGAAGTAAATTTGCCTTCTTTAATACCTGATCCTAGAGAATACGAAACTTTTATTTTAAAAGCTCAAACTGAGAATCTATTTGAATACGCAAAATATGTACTAGATCATGAAAATTTATATTTCAATTTTCCAAACGCCTCAGTAATTGATCAAGAATCACTCGATTTATTGAATAAATTGAGTGAAAAATCTGAAGGAAGTCTATTCATTTTTGAGTGTGCAGATAAAAAAGTTGAAAATAGTTTTAAAAATAGTCGCAACATAATATTGAGGACATATCAATTAGAAAAACTCTCCGATGAGCACATTAAACTATACATAAATATTTTGTCAAATCAGTTAGCATTACAAGCTGAACAAATTAATTTTACAACTTTACAGGATTCTATAAGAAAAGGAGATTTATCGGAAATCTCTTTAATACTAAAAGATTTTTCTGAGCGTTTGAAGGAAGATAAGGCTTCCAAATTACAGAGCATTTACCAGATTATTGAAAATATTTCTCAAACTCAATTAGTATTCTTACTTTTTGTATTCTACACAAAGAGAAAATTATCACTTACGGATTTAAGAGAAATCATGTTAGAGACTGATAAAACTTTTTCCCAAGAAGATATCGATTTTCTTCTTGAAAAAGGGCTATTAGACCAAGTTGAAAACTTCGTTTTTCTATCAAACTCTGTATCAGAAGTAATTAGACAAGAAACCTATTTCAAAAAAGAGAAAACATTTGTTGGCTCAATTCTCATCAGATTTCTTAACTTAAAGCTATCTCAAACAAATGAATTTGTTTATTTAGATACTCTTGTTGATTACTATATTTGTTCAAAATTTTTCTTACAAATTAAATTAATATTACCTAAGATACAGGAACGTTTATTAAACTTTGATTCACAACAAGGTCGTAAAGAGTATTTCGAAATTTTTTATTTAAATAGGCAGAGATTTATCGAGAAAGATAGTTCCTTCGCACTGTCGCTAGCTAAAATAGCCTATGATGCAAATTTATACTATGAGGCACTAGAGTTTATCAATCTTTCAACAGAAGTTACGGCAGACATAGTATTTGCCAAGTCCTTAATTTTAAATCGTTGTGAATATTTTCCTGAATCCATTAAATACATTCAGGAAAATATTATGAATCTTAGTGAACAAAGCTCACAATTTTTCAAACTATCATTGATTAAACTAATGAACTTAATACAATTAGAACGTAGAGATGAGGCTAAAACAATCTTTGAAAATATTAAATTACAAGTAGATAATCCGTACTACCCGTATTTAATTAGAATTTCAAATGTATTTGAGCTTAGCTTTTCTGAACGACTAAGGAAAGTTGAGGAAATTTCAGGTAGAATTTATAGTCTAGAAAATGCAGAATTCTCTGGTCTAAATGCTATTTACTTGTCTTACTTGTATGCGGTCAATGATAAAATTAATGATGCAGAGGAGCAATTAAATAAAGCCAGAGATTTTTTTGGAGACAGCCTTATTTACAATCATATGATTCTTCATAACGAAGCCACCATTAAATTCCATAATAATGATATTGATAACTCTATCCCAGAACTGCTCAATAATGCTAAGCTAACTGCATATGATCAATATGATTTACTCGCAATTTATAATAATTTACTAGTTTACTATATTCTAAGCGACCAAATAGCAGATATTAATTGTCAAATGCTTGTGTATGAATTAGAAGATTTGTTAAACGAGACAGGTTTTAAAAGATTTATTGATAAAATTTATTATAACCTCTGCCATTATTATTATAGAATGTACAATTCTGAAAAGGTCGAAATGTACTGTAATAAACTAGCTGATAATCAAATCAAAAACTTCTCAGATTATAAAATGAAGTTAATGTATGAAACTTCGTGGAAACTCCCCCTTAATTTAAATGATGAGTAAAGAGTGTTTGTATCATTTCATCGTACGTATAGCCATTTATGTTGAATGTTTTAGGCACAACAGATTTTGGATATAACCCAGGATTAGCATTGATCTCTATTAGATAAAATTCTGCATTTTTTATTCGACCATCTACTCGTATCAATTTATTTGGAGACAAGTTCTTATAAAGTTGCTTTAAGTTGATAATATCTTTGTCGCTTAAATAGCAACTTTTTTCGATTTCTACACCGATTTTTTGTTTAATTTCTGAGGTATAAGCCTGATACTTGAATTCACTATATTCTGGAAAAATAAGTTCAACTTCTTCAAAAAATAGCTTTCCTTTATTTTCCAAAATAGTAATAGCTACTTCTCTTCCTTCAATGTATTCCTCTACTAGAATACCATCAAAGTCCTTCATTAATTGTTTGAGGGCCATATCTGCCTGTTCCATATTTTCAACAATAGAGTTTTGTGTAATTCCTATTGATTCTGATTCATAGTTCGGTTTAATAATAATTGGATATTCAAAGTTCGCTAAAATTTCTTTAGTGTATGAATGAGCAAATACTAACAAACTTTTTGGGACTTTTATACCAAAATTTTCTGCAAATTTCTCTGTCATAAATTTATCTTGACATAAAACTTGTACATATGGGTCTGGGTTGAAATATTTAATTTTATAATTTTCACAAAATGCTGGGACACTCATGTTTCTAATTCGACTGTTATAGCCAAAATCAAAATTTAACACAAAATCGTCTAGGTGATTAAAAACACTTTTTTTGAATCTCTCAAAATTATCGTAAAATATGATTTCATCAATAAATTTAGAAAAACTTTTATAGAGAATATCTCTCAATTCATTGCGAGTGTATTCTCTGTTTTCGATAATTTTTGTTTGAATGGATGAATCTGGATTGACATTTAAAATGACTACTAATCTCATAATTTCTCCTACCGATAACTATTTATTATCACTATACAAAGCACTCAAATAGGTTTATAATAGCATGATTATTGATAAAGGAGATTTTTATGGATTATAAACTTATTTCTAATTACTTAGATTATTGCAAAACTCATAAGCGTTTGAGTTCACACACGATTCGCGCTTATAAGAATGATCTTATGCAATTTTATAACTCAGACTATGATAATGTCGAATCCTATATAGAACACTTGACACAATCTAACATAAAAACGAATACATTAAGAAGAAAAATTGCTTGTATGAAGGTGTTTTATAACTATCTAAAATACCAGAACATAATTGAAGAGAACCCCTTCAATCAATTGCGTTTTCAATTTAGAACTGAAAAAATATTGCCTAAAACGATTCCGTATGACATTCTGAAAAGTATTTTTTTATATTTAGAGCAGAGAGTAGTTCTATCTAAAACTGATTATCAAAAACAACACGCTGAAAGAAATCTACTAATTATTTCACTTTTACTTTCAACAGGCATCAGAATTTCTGAACTTTGCCACATTCATCTCAAAGATATTAATCTTTCCAATAAGACACTCCATATTATAGGAAAGGGTAAGAAAGAACGTATCCTATTTTTAGGAGATCAAAAAACATTCAATTTATTAGAAACATATATAAATAAAACAAGAAATGAATCCAATGATTTCTTGTTCCCAGGGAAACATTCACTTAAACCATTGTCAGAGCAAAGTGTACGTTTAGTAATAAAGAGAATCGTTGAACAAAATAACTTTTCTAGAACTATTACACCGCATATGTTTAGACATAGCTTTGCGACAATGCTTCTAGATAGTGATGTAGATATTCGATATATTCAACAAATTCTTGGACATAGTTCTATATCAATCACACAAATCTATACTCACGTATCTCATTCAAAACAAAAAGAAATACTTAGTTCTTTTAATCCCGTATCAGTAATTCATTCTGAAATCGAGTAAGAGACATTTCCAAAGTCTACAGTTCACTTCATCTTAAATTAATTTTTGTAGTTCGACTTTAGTTAATAGTTTTATACTCAACAAAAGCAAAAAACATATAAAACTTCACTTTGAATCAGCATTTATACTATATTCCGTATTAAGAACTCCATAATTGTTTTTCTAAAATACATCTTTCAAATATCCTTAAATATAATAAAAAGAGATGGGCAAAATCTCAATTCCTGAAGAAAATGGAGTAAATCTTCCCACAAGAAAACGCATAATTTCAAGTTTTTCAACACCTGAGACTATGCCTTTTTCTTATTTTTAAGACTCTTTGCCTATCATTTCACTTACTAGTAAGGTTCACAATAAGTTTAATCTTTGTACGCAGATTGTTAGCAATAAAGAAAAAATTCCAAATTTCTAATCTCCTTTATTCTATATTCATTAACTAAAAAAGAAAACCTACCTTCTCAGTAGATTTTCTCTGTTTAAAATTTATTGCCAAGCGCCACTGGCATCTACATAGTAACCATCAGGTGTGTAGGTATTGTGAAGCATCTTACCTGATGAAGCAAGGTAGTACCAAGATCCACTATCTTTTACCCATCCTGTTGCCATAGAACCTGAGTTGTTTAGATAATACCAAGATCCACTATCTTTGATCCAACCTGTCGCCATAGAACCTGAGTTGTTTAGATAATACCAAGATCCACTATCTTTGATCCAACCTGTCGCCATAGAACCTGAGTCATTTAGGTAATACCAAGAGTTATTATCATATAGCCAATTGCTAGCAATCATGGCTCCTGATGATTTAAAGGCATACCAGTTGCTACCTTGATAGAGCCAAGTTTGATTGAACATGACTCCTTTATCATTCATAAAGTACCAAGTTCCCTTATCCTTAACCCAAGCATTCTGAACTAATTGGCCTTGTTTTTGATAGTACCAGTTTTGGTCTGATCTTAGCCAGCTAGCAGTTTCAAAGATTGGAGAAAGTTTTACATATGATCCACTGCTATTATATTGCCGAGTAATCTTTCCTGGTTTGATTAAATTAAGAGTTCCATCCTCACGCCAAGCAACAACAGATTTTCCTGATGTTACAGTTGGGAGCGTTGCAATATAAGACTCATTTACAGAATCCCATGAACTTTCTAAAATTTGGTCACCATTTAAAACAAAGTAGCCACTCTTAGCAGTATCTGAATCAACATCGTCAACTACTTTAGTCGACCAAGTCTTCACTTCATTTCCACTCTTAGCTTCTACTACAATATCCCCACGATATCCATAAGGAATATAAAAGTGTAAAAAACGTCCCTTATCTTCAGTTTTAGATACAGTTCTTTCCTCCGCTAAGAAGTTAGTATTTTGTTTTTCTCCATTCAATCTAACTGTCCATTCGATTTCGCTAGTACTAGGTAAATCTAACACTTTAATATTTACTTCATATCCATTATTAATCTTGCTGACTTTCCCATTCTCGTATCGAATTCCACCTTTGAAAGCCCAGTCTTCTTTAAGTTCAAATGCCTTTCCTGCTTGAGGTAGAGTCAATAAAACTAAACCTGCCAAAGACAAACTAAATAGTGTAATTTTTTTTGATACTTTCATTTTATCGCCCCCTTATTTCTTAAATAACACAAATTGACTGTTGTCTGGATAAACTTCAATATGCTGGTTAGAATTTTGTTTCAAAACTTGTTCACGAGAGTATGTATACAATTCATTTAATGTGATTCTGCGATTATAATTTTGGTCTGCTGCTAAAGATACTTGTGAATTCTGTAGAGGATTCCATCCTGAACCTAAAGACCAATATTTAGTCGCTAAACTTAATGATCCACCACTAGAGTATTCTGCACCTCTTGATGAGCATAATACTAAAAATTTAGAGTCAATCATCTCACCTGATTTTTCGTCACCATTCATATTAGAAAATCCTGATACAAACTCATCCGTATCAAAATATTCCGTAGAAGCTGCTTCATTGGCCTCACCTTTATTATCTTTAGAAATAATTGTTCCAGCATGACAACAATCCAACATAACAACAAATTTACCTTTGTATTGTTTCAAAATGGACGCCAATTCCCAACCAGAAAATGCTGTTTTATCACTACCAATATAGATTCTTCCATCTCTTCCTCCATGACAAGTAAAGTAAAGATAGTTCACATCACTTTCGGTAGAAGATTCAAATAGTTCTTGCATTTTTGCAATAATCTCAGCTTTTGTTTTATCTGGGAAGCGAACAACTTCGCTAAAGTTTTGGTTGCTAAATACCTTTTCCATCGCATTAACATCTGCGATAGGTACTGCTGGAGTAGATGTTTCACCAAGAACTAAAGCCCGACGATTGATATTTCGGCTTTCGCCACTATTAGCAAAGAAATAGGTATCATCTCCTATATTGTGCCAACCAACTTGCATATCCCCACTGCTAGATAAATAGTATTGTTTGCCATTGATAGTCTGTAGTCCCGTTTGCATTACACCGCTAGTATTTAAATAGTACCAGCTACCAGAAACCCAACACCATCCAGTTTTCATAGCACCGCTATCATCTAGATAATACCATTTCCCATATTCTTTAATCCAACCTGTCTTCATCCAACCTTCACTATCAAAATAGTACCAGGTGCTACCTATTTTTTCCCATCCATTTGTAGTATAAGAACCATCAGAATGTTTATACCACCAACGGCTACCAGATTTTATCCAACTTCCACTTGACTTACTATAAGTCGTTTGAGAGGATTATTCTTGAGCAGAAACTGGATTATTTGCTGGCAGAGATGCGACTAAGCTTAATAAAGCAACTGTTGACAATAAAATTTTTTTCATGATATTATTGTCCTTTCTATTTCATTTTTGTATAATCATATCATAAATAAAAAATGAACTGCACCCCAAAAGTTAGACAGAAAAAATCTAACTTTTGGGGTGTTTTTATTATGAAATTAACTTATGATGATAAAGTTCAGATCTATGAACTTAGAAAACAAGGATATAGCTTAGAGAAG
>NZ_WIJO01000057.1:0-12634 GCF_009496205.1 Streptococcus mitis | reverse complement strand
GATTTCGAAACTTTGAAAACTTCAAAAAAAGGATTTTTATTGCTCTGAACATCAAAAAAGAAAGGGCAAATTTTGTCCTTTCTCGAGCTTAGCTTTTCTTCAACCCACTACAGTTGACAAAGAGCCTGTTTTTATCACTTATAAAATAGATGACCTTAGTCCAAACCGTAGTTGTAGTCATCGTCTTGCATAGCTTCAACTTCACCAAGGAGGTAACCATTTCCGACTTGAGAGAAGAAGTCGTGGTTGGAAGTTCCTGTTGAAATACCGTTCATAACGATTGGGTTGACATCGTCAGCTGAATCTGGGAAGAGTGGATCTTGTCCCAGGTTCATGAGTGCCTTGTTGGCATTGTAGCGAAGGAAGGTTTTGACTTCTTCCGTCCAACCAACACCATCATAGAGGCTCTCTGTATAACCTTCTTCGTTTTCATAAAGAGTATAGAGCAGGTCGTACATCCATTCTTTTAGCTTTTCTTGCTCTTCTTCAGGTAATTCATTGAACCCAAGTTGGAATTTGTAACCAATGTAGGTTCCGTGAACAGACTCATCGCGGATAATCAGTTTGATAATTTCCGCAACGTTGGCTAGTTTGTTGTTACCGAGATAGTAGAGGGGAGTGAAGAAACCAGAGTAGAAGAGGAAGGTTTCAAGGAAGACGCTGGCAACTTTCTTTTCAAGTGGGCTACCGTTTAGGTAGATTTCGTTGACAATCTCAGCCTTCTTTTGTAGGTAAGGATTGGTATTGGTCCATTCGAAAATTTCTTCAATCTCAGCCTTAGTATTCAAGGTAGAAAAGATTGATGAGTAAGATTTTGCGTGGACAGATTCCATAAATTGGATGTTATTGAAAACAGCTTCCTCATGGGGTGTACGGATGTCTGCGCGAAGGGCTTGAACCCCAGTTTCAGATTGCATAGTATCGAGAAGGGTTAAACCACCAAAGACTTTTCCAACCAAGTCTTTTTCTACATTTGATAGCTTTCTCCAGTCATCCAAGTCATTTGACAAGGGAATACGTGTATCAAGCCAGAATTGCTCCGTCAGTTTTTCCCAAGTTGATTTGTCGATGACATCTTCGATGGCATTCCAGTTAATGGCTTTGTAGTAAGTTTCCATTTTGAAATCTCTTTCTGTGTTTAGTATTGCGAACTCACAATTACTTCTATTTTATCATAATTCTAGAGGAGTATCGCACAAAAAGTCGGAAGCCCGACTTTTTGTTATTTCATAGTATAGATGCTTATTCCAGTTTAGTTTAGCAGGGTGAATGAATACTTATCTGAGAAAATGTAGTTTCCTCAAGCAATGATTAAATCACACAGCTTTCACATTGGTTGGCACCGACTTCTCCACCATCATCTGTAAAGGTACGGACGTAGTAGATAGACTTGATACCCTTGTTAAAGGCATAGTTACGAAGGATAGACAAGTCACGTGTCGTTTGTTTGTTTTCTTTCTTCCATTCGTAAAGACCTTTTGGAATGTCACTACGCATGAAGAGTGTGAGTGAAAGCCCTTGGTCCACATGCTCAGTTGCAGCTGCGTAAACATCAATCACCTTACGCATATCCATGTCGTAAGCAGAAGTGTAGTAAGGAATGGTTTCTGTTGACAAGCCAGCAGCAGGGTAGTAGATTTTACCGATTTTCTTTTCTTGACGTTCCTCGATACGTTGCGTAATCGGGTGGATAGAAGCAGAAACGTCGTTGATATAGCTGATAGAACCATTTGGTGCTACAGCAAGGCGGTTTTGGTGGTAAAGACCATCTGCTTGAACCTTGTCGCGAAGTTCAGCCCAGTCAGCAGCACTTGGGATAAAGACATCTTTGAAGAGTTCTTTAACACGGTCTGATTTTGGAACAAACTCGCCTGTAATATACTTGTCAAAGTAGCTTCCGTTAGCATAGTCTGATTTTTCAAAGTTATGGAAGGTAATACCACGTTCACGCGCGATATTGTTTGATTCTACCAAGGTCCAGTAGTTCATGAGCATGAAGTAGATGCTTGTAAACTCAACAGACTCAGGCGATCCATATTCAATCAATTGTTGGGCAAGGTAGCTGTGAAGTCCCATTGCACCAAGACCAAAGGTATGAGCTTGGCTATTTCCGTGGTCGATGGTAGGAACAGCTACGATGTGTGAACTATCTGTAACGAAAGTAAGGGCACGAACCATAGCACGGATAGAACGACCAAAGTCAGGTGAAGTCATCATGTTGACCACGTTGGTTGAACCAAGGTTACATGAAACATCTGTTCCCATTTGAAGGAATTCTTGAGCATCGTTGATCAAGCTTGGTTCTTGAACTTGAAGAATCTCAGAACACAAGTTACTCATGATAATCTTACCATCAACTGGGTTTGCACGGTTAGCCGTATCAATGTTGACAACATAAGGGTAGCCAGATTCTTGTTGCAATTTAGAGATTTCAGTTTCCAAATCACGCGCCTTGATTTTTGTTTTGCGGATATTTGGATTTGCGACTAGTTCATCGTATTTCTCAGTGATGTCGATGTAGTTGAATGGTACACCGTATTCAAGCTCTACAGAATAAGGGCTGAAGAGGTACATTTCTTCATTTTTACGTGCTAATTCGTAGAATTTATCGGGCACTACAACACCAAGTGAAAGTGTCTTAACACGAACTTTTTCATCGGCGTTTTCCTTCTTAGTTGAAAGGAAGGCGATAATATCTGGGTGGAAGACGTTGAGGTAGACAACACCAGCACCTTGACGTTGACCCAATTGGTTTGAGTAAGAGAAGCTGTCTTCGAAAAGCTTCATAACAGGAACGACACCTGAAGCAGCACCTTCATATCCTTTGATAGGAGCTCCAGCTTCACGAAGGTTGCTGAGGGAAATTCCCACACCGCCACCGATACGTGAAAGTTGAAGAGCTGAGTTGATAGAACGTCCGATAGAGTTCATATCATCAGTTACTTGGATTAGGAAGCAAGATACTAACTCCCCACGGCGAGCACGTCCAGCATTCAAGAAGGAAGGAGTAGCAGGTTGGTAGCGTTGGTGGATGATTTCATTGGCAATATCGATTGCAATAGCTTCATTCCCATCAGCAAAATAAAGGGCGTTAAAGAAGACACGGTCTTCCATGCTTTCAAGATAATATTCACCGTCGTTAGTTTTCAAAGCATATTGATTGTAAAACTTATAGGCAGCCATGAAAGACTTGAATTGGAAGTTTTGGTCTTTGATAAATTGAGACAATTCTTCCAAAAATTCTGGACGGTATTTCTTGATAAAGGCTGTTTCGATGTAGTTGTGTTCAATGAGGTAGTTGATTTTATCCTTGATTGAATCAAAAACCATAGTGTTTGGAACTACATTTTCTTTAAAGAAGGCATCCAAGGCTTCCTTATCTTTATGAAGCATGATTTGTCCATTGACAGGACGGTTGATTTCGTTATTGAGACGGAAGTAAGTCACGTCCTCAAGATGTTTTAATCCCATAAAATTTCCCTTATCTAATTACAAAAGAAAGGCTTCTAAGTTAGCCCTAGAAGCAGTTTCTTCTGGATGATGTACTAAGATTATGCTAATTGTTTCAGTTTTCCTGGTTGGAAACCTGAAAAGACTTCAGTTGGTGTTTGGATAACAGGAGCAGCGCTGAAACCAAGCTCTTTAACTTGATCGATGTACTCAGGTTGCTCATCAAGATTGATTTCACGATAAGCGACATTATTACTGTCCAAGAAACGTTTGGTCATTTTACATTGGACACAGTTGTTTTTAGAATAAACGGTTACCATTGTGTAACTCCTCTTTCAAAATAGATTACTTTCTTAGTATATCAGAAAATAAAAATTTGTCAACGATTTAAAACTAAATATAGTGGTCTATTTTTCTGTTCAAGCTCACAAAACACAATATGTAGTGTTTGTTTTGTAAAATAGTGATAATTATCCAATAAGTTGTTTTTTGAAAAACTATATCCTGTGTTTTGTTATCTAAAATAGAAGATTTTCAGCAAGTTATCTGAAAGGAAATCGAATAAATCCCATAAAATGCTTGAAAAAAATCCTAGAAGATGATATAATACCAAATTGTAAGGGTTATCACATATAACTCAAAAAAGAAAGAACAAAAGGAGAGTCAAACTATGGCTTCTAAAGATTTCCACGTAGTGGCAGAAACAGGTATTCACGCACGTCCAGCAACATTGTTGGTACAAACTGCTAGCAAATTTGCTTCAGATATCACTCTTGAGTACAAAGGTAAATCGGTTAACCTTAAATCAATCATGGGTGTTATGAGTCTTGGTGTTGGCCAAGGTGCTGACGTAACTATCTCAGCTGAAGGTGCAGATGCAGATGACGCTATCGCTGCAATCTCAGAAACAATGGAAAAAGAAGGATTGGCATAAGGAAAATGACAGAAATGCTTAAAGGAATCGCAGCATCTGATGGTGTTGCCGTTGCAAAAGCATATCTACTCGTTCAACCGGATTTGTCATTCGATACTGTTTCAGTCGAAGATACAAACGCAGAAGAGGCTCGTTTGGATGTAGCTCTTGAAGCTTCTCAAAACGAGCTTTCTCTTATCCGTGAGAAAGCTGTAGGTACGCTTGGTGAAGAAGCGGCTCAAGTTTTTGACGCTCATTTGATGGTTCTTGCTGACCCAGAATTGATTGGTCAGATTAAAGAAACAATCCGTGCTAAGAAAGTCAATGCTGAAGCAGGTCTTAAAGAAGTGACTGACATGTTCATCACGATCTTTGAAGGCATGGAAGATAACCCATACATGCAAGAACGTGCAGCGGATATCCGCGACGTGACAAAACGTGTATTGGCAAACCTTCTTGGTAAAAAATTGCCAAATCCAGCTTCTATCAATGAAGAAGTAATCGTAATTGCTCATGACTTGACACCATCTGATACAGCTCAATTGGACAAAAACTTTGTAAAAGCTTTTGTAACAAACATCGGTGGACGTACAAGCCACTCAGCTATCATGGCACGTACACTTGAAATTGCAGCTGTATTGGGAACAAATAACATCACTGAAGTAGTAAAAGACGGTGATATCCTTGCCGTTAACGGAATCACTGGTGAAGTGATTATCAACCCAACAGATGAACAAGCAGCAGAATTTAAAGCAGCTGGTGAAGCTTATGCTAAACAAAAAGCTGAATGGGCACTTTTGAAAGATGCTCAAACAGTGACTGCTGACGGTAAACACTTCGAGTTGGCTGCTAACATCGGTACTCCAAAAGACGTTGAAGGTGTTAACAACAACGGTGCAGAAGCTGTTGGACTTTACCGTACAGAGTTCTTGTACATGGATTCTCAAGATTTCCCAACAGAAGATGAGCAGTATGAAGCATATAAAGCTGTTCTTGAAGGAATGAATGGTAAACCAGTTGTCGTTCGTACAATGGATATCGGTGGAGATAAGGAACTTCCTTACTTCGATATGCCGCACGAAATGAACCCATTCCTTGGATTCCGTGCCCTTCGTATCTCTATTGCCGAAACTGGAGATGCTATGTTCCGCACACAGATCCGCGCTCTTCTTCGTGCTTCTGTTCATGGTCAATTGCGTATCATGTTCCCAATGGTTGCCCTATTGAAAGAATTCCGTGCAGCTAAAGCAGTCTTTGATGAAGAAAAAGCAAACCTTCTTGCTGAAGGAGTTGCAGTTGCGGATGATATCCAAGTTGGTATCATGATTGAAATTCCTGCAGCAGCGATGCTTGCAGACCAATTTGCTAAAGAAGTTGACTTCTTCTCAATTGGTACAAACGACTTGATCCAATACACAATGGCAGCAGACCGTATGAACGAGCAAGTTTCATACCTTTACCAACCATATAACCCATCAATCCTTCGCTTGATCAACAACGTTATCAAGGCAGCTCACGCTGAAGGTAAATGGGCTGGTATGTGTGGTGAGATGGCTGGTGACCAAAAAGCTGTTCCACTTCTTGTCGGAATGGGCTTGGATGAGTTCTCTATGTCAGCAACATCTGTACTTCGTACACGTAGCTTGATGAAGAAATTGGACACTGCTAAGATGGAAGAGTACGCTAACCGTGCCCTTACAGAGTGTTCAACAATGGAAGAAGTCCTTGAACTTCAAAAAGAATACGTTAACTTCGATTAATCGAAAAGTCCTTGCAACTTAGTTGCAAGGTTTTTTTATAGTTTAAAATCAGAAAATCTATTAACTAGTTCATAAAATGCTTGACAGATTAAATTTTTAGGAGTAGACTATTTACCAGTTAATTAAATAGTTAAGGAGTTATCCATGAAGAAAAAAAGTTTATTTTTAGTATTGTTAAGTGTCTGTCTTTTGTGTTTAGGGGCTTGTGGTCAAAAGGAAAGCCAGTCAGGGAAAGGGATGAAAATTGTGACCAGTTTCTATCCTATCTACGCTATGGTCAAGGAAGTATCTGGAGATTTGAATGATGTTCGGATGATTCAGTCAAGTAGCGGCATTCACTCTTTTGAACCTTCAGCGAATGATATCGCAGCCATCTATGATGCAGACGTATTTGTTTATCATTCTCATACGCTCGAATCTTGGGCAGGAAGTTTGGATCCAAATCTAAAAAAATCTAAAGTTAAGGTTTTAGAAGCATCTGAGGGAATGACCTTGGACCGCGTCCCAGGCCTAGAAGATGTGGAAGCAGGGGATGGAGTTGATGAAAAAACGCTCTACGATCCGCATACTTGGCTAGATCCTGAGAAAGCTGGAGAAGAAGCGCAAATTATCGCTGATAAACTTTCAGAGGTGGATAGTGAGCATAAAGAAACTTACCAGAAAAATGCGCAAGCCTTTATAAAAAAAGCTCAAGAATTGACTAAGAAATTCCAGCCTAAATTTGAAAAGGCGACTCAGAAAACCTTTGTAACACAACATACAGCCTTTTCTTATCTTGCTAAGCGATTTGGACTTAATCAACTTGGTATTGCAGGGATCTCTCCTGAACAAGAACCAAGTCCACGACAACTAACAGAAATTCAGGAATTTGTTAAAACCTATAAGGTTAAAACGATTTTTACAGAAAGTAATGCTTCTTCAAAAGTAGCTGAAACTCTTGTCAAATCAACAGGTGTAGGTCTTAAAACTTTGAATCCTTTAGAGGCAGACCCACAAAATGACAAGACTTATTTAGAAAATCTGGAAGAAAATATGAGTGTTCTAGCAGAAGAATTGAAATGAGGAAAGAATGAAAATCAATAAAAAATATGTAGCAGGTTCAGTGGCAGTTCTTGCCCTAAGTGTTTGTTCCTATGAACTTGGACGATATCAAGCTGGTCAAGTTAAGAAAGAGTCTAATCGAGTTGCTTATATAGATGGTGATCAGGCTGGTCAAAAGGCAGAAAATTTAACACCAGATGAAGTCAGTAAGAGAGAGGGGATCAATGCCGAGCAAATCGTCATTAAGATTACGGATCAAGGTTATGTGACCTCTCATGGAGACCATTATCATTACTATAATGGCAAGGTTCCTTACGATGCTATTATCAGTGAAGAATTGCTGATGAAAGATCCGAATTATCAGTTGAAGGATTCAGACATTGTCAATGAAATCAAGGGTGGCTATGTGATTAAGGTAGACGGAAAATACTATGTTTACCTTAAAGATGTGGCCCATGCGGACAATATTCGGACAAAAGAAGAGATTAAACGTCAGAAGCAGGAACATAGTCATAATCATAATGCAAGCACAGATAATGCTGTTGCTACAGCCAGAGCCCAAGGACGTTATACAACGGATGATGGGTATATCTTCAATGCGTCTGATATCATTGAGGACACGGGTGATGCCTATATCGTTCCTCATGGCAATCACTTCCACTATATTCCGAAGAGTGATTTGTCTGCCAGCGAATTAGCTGCAGCTCGAGCCTTCTTATCTGGAAAAACTAATCAACCAAGCTCAGTTGGGTATCGTCCGTCAACAAATTCCTCTAACAGTAGCTCATCAGAGACATCGAATAGTAGTTCATATGGACAAACAAATCATAGTAAAGTTGAGACAAACACCAGAAGATGGATTCCAAGTGTTAGCCCACAGGTGGATAATAGTTATCAAGCAAATTCAAGTGAAGACGTATCTACTCTCTTGAAACAACTTTATGCCTTGCCGCTTAGTAAACGACATGTGGAATCAGATGGACTTGTTTTTGATCCAGCTCAGATTACAAGAAAAACTGCGAATGGTGTTGCAGTGCCACACGGAGACCATTATCACTTTATCCCTTATTCTCAAATGTCTGACTTAGAGCAGAAGATTGCGAGAATGATTTCTGAAAATTATCAAGGAAATCATACTACTGCAGGTGGTAAAGAATTAAAACCAATTCCGACTCCAAGCCTTCCAAATCCAATTCCATCTCCTGTTTTGCCAGCTCTTAGCTTAAAACCTTTGAAACCTATTGTAAAGCCGGCTCCTACTCCAAATCCTAAAATAGACTCAAATTCTTCTTTGGTTAGCCAGCTGGTACGAAAAGTTGGAGAAGGATATGTTTTCGAAGAAAAAGGAATCTCACGCTATGTCTTTGCGAAAGATTTACCATCTGAAACTGTTAAAAATCTTGAAAGCAAGTTATCAAAACAAGAGAGTGTGTCACATACTTTAACTGCTAAAAAAGAAAAAGTTGCTCCTCGTGATCAAGAATTTTATGATAAAGCATATAATTTACTGGCCGAGGCTTATAAAGCTTTGTCTGAAAATAAGGGTCGTACTTCTGATTTCCAAGCTTTAGACAAATTAGCAGAACGTTTGAATGATGAATCTTCTAATAAAGGAAAATTGGTAGATGATTTATTGGCATTCCTAGCACCAATTACTCATCCAGAGCGACTTGGCAAACCAAATTCTCAGATTGAGTATACCGAAAATGAAGTCCGCATTGCTCAATTAGCTGATAAGTATACAACTTCAGATGGTTACATTTTTGACGAACATGATATTATCAGTGATGAAGGAGATGCCTATGTAACGCCTCATATGGGACATAGTCACTGGATTGGAAAAGACAGCCTTTCTGATAAGGAAAAAGCTGCAGCTCAATCTTATACTAAAGAAAAAGGAATTCTACCTCCGTCAGCAGACGCAGATGCTCAAGCAAATCCAACTGGAGATAGTGCAGCGGCTATTTACAATCGTGTGAAAGGGGAAAAACGAATTCCACTCGTTCGACTTCCATACATGGTTGAGCATACAGTAGAAGTTAAAAATGGTAATTTGATTATTCCTCACAAGGATCATTACCATAACATTAAATTTGCTTGGTTTGATGATCATTCATACAAGGCTCCAAATGGCTATACCTTGGAAGACTTATTTGCGACGATTAAGTACTATGTTGAACATCCTGATGAACGTCCACATTCTAATGACGGATGGGGAAATGCCAGCGAGCATGTCTTAGGTAAGAAAGACCACAGTGAAGATCCCAAAAAGAACTTCAAAGCGGATGAAGAACCAGTAGAGGAAACACCTGCTGAGCCAGAAGTTCCTCAAGTAGAGACTGAAAAAGTAGAAGCCAAGCTTAAAGAAGCAGAAGGTTTACTTGCTAAAGTAACAGATGCTAGTCTGAAAGGCAATGCGACAGAAACCCTAGCTGGTTTACGAAATAATTTGAGTCTCCAAACCATGGATAATAATGGTATCATGGCAGAAGCAGAAAAATTACTTGCGTTGTTAAAAGGTAGTAATCCTTCACCTGTAAATAAGGAAAAATCAACTAATGAAAAATGAAAGTCTCGATAAAGAGGCTTTCATTTTTATTATGTATATACGAAAAATTCTTGACAAGCAATACTAAAAAGAGTAAACTATTAACTAGTTAATTAACTGGTTTATCATTTTATAGTGAATCAAATAGAGTTAAGAAAAGAGGAAAGAATGAAAATCAATAAAAAATATCTAGCTGGGTCAGCAGCTGCACTTGTTTTAAGTGTCTGTGCTTATGAACTAGGTTTGCATCAAGCTCAAACTGTAAAAGAAAATAACCGTGTTTCATACATCGATGGCAACCAACCAAGTCAAAAGGCAGAGAACTTGACACCTGATGAAGTCAGTAAGAGAGAGGGAATCAACGCCGAGCAAATCGTTATCAAGATTACGGATCAAGGTTATGTGACCTCTCATGGAGATCATTATCATTACTATAATGGCAAGGTTCCTTATGACGCTATCATCAGTGAAGAACTCCTCATGAAAGATCCGAATTATCAGTTGAAGGATTCAGACATTGTCAATGAAATCAAGGGTGGTTATGTGATTAAGGTAGACGGGAAATACTATGTTTACCTCAAGGATGCCGCCCATGCGGACAATATTCGTACAAAAGAAGAGATTAAACGTCAGAAGCAGGAACATAGTCATAATCATGGAGGCGGTTCTAACGATCAGGCAGTAGTTGCAGCCAGAGCTCAAGGCCGTTATACAACGGATGATGGGTATATCTTTAATGCCTCTGATATCATCGAAGATACGGGCGATGCCTATATCGTTCCTCATGGCAATCACTTCCACTATATTCCGAAGAGTGATTTGTCTGCCAGTGAATTAGCTGCTGCCCAAGCCTTCTTATCTGGAAAAGGTAGTCAACCAAGCTCAGTTGGCTATCGTCCTTCGACAAATTCTTCTAGCAGTAGCTCATCAGAGACACCGAATAGTAGTTCATATGGACAAACGAATCAAAGCAATGTTGAGGCAAATACCAGAAGATGGACTCCAAGTGTTAGCCCACAAGTGGATAATAGCTATCAAGCTAGTCCGAGTGAAGACGTATCCAGTCTCTTGAAACAACTTTATGCCTTGCCGCTTAGCCAACGACATGTGGAATCAGATGGACTTGTCTTTGATCCAGCACATATTACAAGAAAAACTGCGAATGGTGTTGCAGTGCCACATGGAGATCATTATCACTTTATCCCTTATTCTCAAATGTCTGATTTAGAGCAGAAGATTGCAAGAATGATTTCTGAAAATTATCAAGGAAATCATACTACTGCAGGTGGCAAAGAATTAAAACCAATTCCGACTCCAGTCCCTGCTCCAGAGCCCAACCCAATACCAAGTCCACAACCTGTACCAAATCCTCAACCAACTCCAAGCAATCCAATTGATAGAAAATTAGTAAAACAGGTGATTCGAAAGGTGGTTGATGGTTATGTCTTCGAAGAGAATGGAATTTCGCGTTATATTTCTGCCAAGGAACTTTCAGCAGAAACTGTTGCAGCCATTGATGATAAACTTGCCAAACAAGAAAGTTTGTCTCATGAGTTAGGAGCTAAGAAAACCAATCTTGCATCTGGTGATCAAAAATTTTACAACAAAGTTTATGATTTACTAGCAACAGTTCACCAAGATTTGATTTCCAATAAAGGGCGCCAAGCTGATTTTGACGCTTTGGATAGACTATTGGAACGTCTCAACGATGAGTCAAGTGATAAAGTCAAGTTAGTTGATGATATCCTTGCTTTTCTAGCGCCGATTCGTCATCCAGAACGTTTAGGAAAACCAAATGCACAAATAGCTTACACAGATGATGAGATTCAAGTAGCCAAGTTGGCAGGCAAGTATACAACAGAAGATGGCTATATCTTTGATCCTCGTGATA
This sequence comes from Streptococcus mitis, assembly GCF_009496205.1. Classification (GTDB taxonomy): domain Bacteria; phylum Bacillota; class Bacilli; order Lactobacillales; family Streptococcaceae; genus Streptococcus; species Streptococcus mitis_BN. The sequence goes on along the minus strand of NZ_WIJO01000057.1, from coordinate 1,031 downwards.
TCACCAGTGATGAGGGGGATGCCTATGTAACTCCGCATATGAGCCACAGTCATTGGATTAAGAAAGAAAGTTTGTCTGAAGCTGAAAGAGCAGCAGGTCAAGCTTATGCTAAAGAGAAAGGTTTGACGCCTCCTTCAACAAATCATCAAAGTTCAGGAAATACTGAGGCTAAGGGAGTAGAAGCGATTTACAATCGAGTAAAAGCAGCTAAGAAGGTACCACTTGACCGTATGCCTTACAATCTCCAACATACTGTAGAAGTTAAAAATGGAAGTTTGATTATACCTCATTATGACCATTACCATAACATCAAATTTGAGTGGTTTGACGAAGGACTTTATGAGGCACCTAAGGGGTATAGTTTAGAAGAGCTATTTGAAACTGTGAAGTATTATGTCGAACATCCAAATGAACGTCCGCATTCAGATAGTGGTTGGGGCAATGCGAGCGATCATGTTCAAAGAAACCACAATAGTCAAGCTGCTAACAATCAAACAGAGAAACCAACAGAGGAGAAACCTCAGACAGAAAAAATTGAGGAGGAAAAACCTCGCGAAGAAAAACCGAAAAATGAGAAAGCAGAATCTCCAAAACCAAAAGAACCAGAGGAATCAGAAGAAGAATCACTATCGGAACCAGAGGAACATCAGGTTGAAACTGAAAAGGTTGAAGAAAAACTGAGAGAGGCGGAAGAGTTACTTAAAAAGATTAAGGATCCAATTCTTAAGTCCAATGCCAACGAAACTCTCACAGGATTAAAAAATAACCTGTTATTTGGTTCTCAGGACAACAATACTATTATGGCAGAAGCTGAAAAGCTATTAGTCTTGTTAAAGGAGAGTAAGTAACTATACAACTATTATAGAAGATAAAAAGGGAGCAGAATATGGATTCTGTTCTCTTTTTTGGCTCTTTGTCAACTGTAGTGGGTTGAAGAAAAGCTAAGCTCGAGAAAGGACAAATTTCGTCCTTTCTTTTTTGATGTTTAGAGCGATAAAAATCCTTTTTTTGAAGTTTTCAAAGTTTCGAAA
>NZ_WIJO01000056.1:0-12933 GCF_009496205.1 Streptococcus mitis | reverse complement strand
GGATTTCGAAACTTTGAAAACTTCAAAAAAAGGATTTTTATCGCTCTAAACATCAAAAAAGAAAGGACGAAATTTGTCCTTTCTCGAGCTTAGCTTTTCTTCAACCCACTACAGTTGACAAAGAGCCGTAAAATCAGGATTTTTTCATGGATGCGATTTTTTCTGGATCTGGTGTGACACGGAGGGTCTTTTGTCCTGTGTAGGTGACAAAGCCGGGTTTGCCCCCAGTTGGTTTGTTGAGTTTCTTGACTTCAATCATATCTACTTGCACCAGATTTGACAAGCGACCTTGAGAGAAGTAGGCGGCCAGCTCTGCTGCGTCTGTCTTGACTTCATCAGATGGGTCTAGATTTCCTGAGATGACAACGTGGCTTCCAGGAATGTCCTTGGCATGGAACCAAAGTTCTTCCTTGCGGGCCATTTTGAAGGTTAGCTCCTCATTTTGTAGGTTGTTGCGTCCGACATAGATGATGGTTTTGCCATCGCTGGCCAGATACTGTTCTGGTTTTTTGCGTTTCTGGATTTTTTCTCGTTGTCTTCTTCGGATAAAGCCGGTTTGAACCAATTCTTCACGTATTTCAGCGATTTCTTCCAGTCCAGCTTGGTTGAGGACCGTTTCTACACTTTCCAGATAAAGAATGGTTGCCTTGGTTTCCTCAATCAGATCAGTCAAGTATTTGACGGCTTCTTTGAGTTTCTGGTAACGTTTAAAATAACGTTGGGCATTTTGGTTGGGAGTCAAGGCCTTATCAAGAGCAATGGTGATAGGTTGGTTAGTATAGTAGTTGTCTAGGATAACCTGGTCTTGGTCGTTAGGCACTTGGTGGAGGAAGGTTGTCAGCAATTCCCCTTTTTGGCGAAATTCCTCAGCATTGTCTGTCGCCAGTAACTCTTTTTCTTGTTTTTTCAGCTTATGGCGATTTTTCTGAAGTTCATTTTCAACACGACGAATGAGTTCACTGGCTTGCTGTTTGACGCGGTCGCGTTCAGCCTTGTCCTTATAGTAGGTGTCCAACAAATTAGAAAGACTGGTAAAAGGCTCTCCCACCTGATTGGCAAAAGGAGCTGGACTGAAGGAAGTCTCTGTCAAGCATGGCTTGGTTTCTTGATTGAAAAAGTTACGGAAAGTGGAAAGTTTATCACTAACCAGAATGTTTTCCAATTCATTTGCTGTATCGCGTCCCAGACCTTGAAAGAGGCTTTGAAGATGTTTAGCTGTCGTCTCCTGTGTTTGCAGGATTTCAAAGAGTTTCTCGTCCTTGATTGTAAAAGGATTGAGAGATTCCGTACTTGGCGGAGCGATATAGGTCGATCCAGGCAACAAGGTGCGGTAGCTATTTTGTGAAAAGCCGACGTGTTTAATAACTTCGAGGATTTTATGACTACTTTTATCAACCAGTAGAATATTACTGTGTTTACCCATGATTTCGATAATCAAGGTAGCCTGGATATGGTCGCCAATCTCGTTTTTATTAGAAACCGTCATTTCCACAATTCGGTCATTCTCAACCTGCTCAATCGACTCAATTAGGGCACCCTGCAAATACTTTCTCAAAACCATGATAAAGGTAGAAGGCTGGGCTGGGTTTTCAAAAGTTGTTTGGGTCAGCTGAATGCGTCCAAAAACTGGATGGGCAGAAAGGAGCAGGCGATGGCTTTGGCGATTGCTGCGGATTTGCAAGACCAACTCTTGTTCAAAAGGTTGATTGATTTTCTGGATGCGACCGTTTACTAACTCTCTTCGCAATTCCTCAACCATGTGGTGTAAAAAAAATCCGTCAAATGACATCGTTCTCTCCTTGTGATCGTATTCCATAGTATTATATCAAAAAGGTAGAATAAAATCATGGAAATGTGGTATAATAAAGCCAAGTAAAGAGAAACGAGAAGCACATGTATATTGAAATGGTAGATGAAACTGGTCAAGTTTCAAAAGAAATGTTGCAACAAACCCAAGAAATTTTGGAATTCGCAGCCCAAAAATTAGGAAAAGAAGACAAGGAGATGGCAGTCACTTTTGTGACCAATGAGCGTAGTCATGAACTCAATCTGGAGTACCGTGACACAGACCGTCCGACAGATGTTATCAGCCTTGAATATAAGCCAGAGTTGGAAATTGCCTTTGACGAGGAAGATTTGCTTGAAAATCCGGAATTGGCAGAGATGATGTCTGAGTTTGATGCCTATATTGGGGAATTGTTCATCTCTATTGATAAGGCTCATGAGCAGGCCGAGGAATACGGTCACAGCTTTGAACGTGAGATGGGCTTCTTGGCAGTACACGGCTTTTTACATATCAACGGCTATGATCACTATACTCCGGAAGAAGAAGCGGAGATGTTCGGTTTACAAGAAGAAATTTTGACAGCCTATGGACTCACAAGACAATAAACGAAAATGGAAAAATCGTGACCTGATATCCAGTTTAGAATTTGCTCTCACAGGAATTTTTACTGCCATCAAGGAAGAACGCAATATGCGAAAACATGCAGTGACGGCTCTTGTGGTCATCCTTGCCGGTTTTGTTTTTCAGGTGTCACGAATCGAATGGCTCTTTCTCCTATTGAGCATTTTCTTGGTAGTAGCCTTTGAAATTATCAACTCTGCTATTGAAAATGTGGTGGATTTGGCCAGTCACTATCACTTTTCCATGCTGGCTAAAAATGCCAAGGATATGGCGGCTGGCGCGGTATTAGTGGTCTCTCTTTTCGCAGCCTTAACAGGCGCATTGATTTTTCTCCCACGAATCTGGGATTTATTATTTTAAACAGTAAGAGGAAATTATGACTTTTAAATCAGGCTTTGTAGCCATTTTAGGACGTCCCAATGTTGGGAAGTCAACCTTTTTAAATCACGTTATGGGGCAAAAGATTGCCATTATGAGTGACAAGGCGCAGACAACGCGCAACAAAATCATGGGAATTTACACGACCGATAAGGAGCAAATTGTCTTTATCGACACACCAGGGATTCACAAGCCTAAAACTGCCCTTGGAGATTTCATGGTAGAATCTGCCTACAGTACCCTTCGCGAAGTGGATACCGTTCTTTTCATGGTGCCTGCTGATGAAGCGCGTGGTAAGGGAGACGACATGATTATAGAACGTCTCAAGGCTGCCAAGGTTCCAGTGATTTTAGTGGTGAATAAGATTGATAAGGTTCATCCTGACCAGCTTTTGTCTCAGATTGATGATTTCCGTAATCAAATGGACTTTAAGGAAATTGTACCAATCTCAGCCCTTCAAGGAAATAACGTCTCTCGTCTAGTTGATATTTTGAGTGAAAATCTAGATGAAGGTTTCCAATATTTCCCGTCTGATCAAATTACAGACCATCCAGAACGTTTCTTGGTTTCAGAAATGGTTCGCGAGAAAGTCTTGCACCTAACTCGTGAAGAGATTCCTCACTCAGTTGCTGTGGTTGTTGACTCTATGAAACGAGATGAAGAGACAGACAAGGTTCACATCCGTGCAACAATTATGGTCGAGCGTGATAGTCAAAAAGGGATTATCATCGGTAAAGGTGGTGCTATGCTTAAGAAAATCGGTAGTATGGCCCGTCGTGATATCGAACTCATGCTAGGAGATAAGGTCTTCCTAGAAACCTGGGTCAAGGTCAAGAAAAACTGGCGCGATAAAAAGCTAGATTTGGCTGACTTTGGCTATAATGAAAAAGAATACTAAGTAGAGGTGGGCTCATGCCTGCTTCTTGTTTTTACAGAAGGAGGACTTATGCCTGAATTACCTGAGGTTGAAACTGTTCGCCGTGGCTTGGAAAAATTGATTCTGGGTAAGAGGATTTCGAGTATAGAAATTCGCTATCCCAAGATGATTAAGACGGATTTGGACGAGTTTCGAAAGGAAGTGCCTGGTCAGATTGTTGAGTCAATGGGACGTCGTGGCAAATATTTGCTTTTTTATCTGACAGACAAGGTCTTGATTTCCCATTTGCGCATGGAGGGCAAGTATTTTTACTATCCAGACCAAGCACCTGAACGCAAGCATGCCCATGTTTTCTTCCAGTTTGAGGATGGTGGAACGCTTGTTTATGAGGATGTACGCAAGTTTGGAACCATGGAACTCTTGGCTCCTGACCTTTTGGAAGCCTACTTTATTTCTAAAAAATTAGGTCCTGAACCAAGCGAACAAGACTTTGATTTGCAGGTCTTTCAAGCTGCCCTAGCCAAGTCTAAAAAGCCTATCAAATCCCACCTTTTAGACCAGACCTTGGTAGCTGGCCTTGGAAATATCTATGTGGATGAGGTTCTCTGGCGAGCTCAGGTTCATCCAGCAAGACCTTCTCAGACTTTGACTGCATCAGAAGCGACAGCCATTCATGATCAGACCATTGCTGTTTTGGGTCAGGCTGTTGAAAAAGGAGGGTCGACCATTCGGACCTATACCAATGCCTTTGGGGAAGATGGAACCATGCAGGATTTTCATCAAGTTTATGATAAGGCTGGTCAAGAATGTTCACGTTGTGCCACTATCATTGAGAAAATCCAACTAGGCGGACGTGGAACACACTTTTGTCCTCAGTGTCAAAGGAGGGACTGATGGGAAAAATCATCGGAATCACAGGAGGAATTGCCTCGGGTAAGTCAACTGTGACAAATTTTCTAAGACAGCAAGGTTTTCAAGTGGTGGATGCCGATGCAGTTGTCCACCAACTACAGAAACCTGGTGGTCACCTGTTTGAGGCTCTAGTCCAGCACTTTGGTCAAAAAATAATCCTTGAAAACGAAGAACTCAATCGCCCTCTCCTAGCTAGTCTCATCTTTTCAAATCCTGACGAGCAAGAATGGTCGAAGCGAACTCAAGGAGAGATAATCCGTGAGGAACTGGCTACTTTGAGAGAACAGTTGGCTCAGACAGAAGAGATTTTTTTCATGGATATCCCCTTGCTTTTTGAACAGGACTACAGCGCTTGGTTTGATGAGACATGGTTGGTCTATGTGGACCGAGATGTCCAAGTAGAACGTTTAATGAAAAGAGACCACTTGTCCAAAGATGAAGCGGAGTCTCGTCTGGCAGCCCAGTGGCCTTTAGAAGAAAAGAAAGATTTGGCCAGCCATGTTCTAGACAACAATGGCAATCAGGAACAGCTTCTCACTCAGGTACGTAACCTTCTTGAGGGAGGTGCACAAGATGACAGAGATTAACTGGAAGGATAATTTGCGCATTGCCTGGTTTGGTAATTTTCTGACTGGAGCCAGTATTTCTCTGGTTGTGCCTTTTATGCCCATCTTTGTGGAAAATCTAGGTGTAGGGAGCGAGCAAGCTGCTTTTTATGCAGGTTTAGCTATTTCTGTATCTGCTATTTCCGCGGCGCTCTTTTCTCCTATCTGGGGCATTCTTGCTGACAAATACGGTCGAAAACCCATGATGATTCGAGCAGGTCTTGCCATGACTATCACTATGGGAGGCTTGGCCTTTGTCCCAAATATCTATTGGTTAATCTTTCTTCGTTTATTAAACGGTGTATTTGCGGGATTTGTTCCCAATGCAACGGCCTTGATAGCCAGTCAGGTTCCCAAGGAGAAATCAGGCTCTGCCTTAGGTACTTTGTCTACAGGCGTAGTTGCAGGTACTCTAACTGGTCCCTTTATTGGTGGCTTTATAGCAGAATTATTTGGCATTCGTACAGTTTTCTTACTGGTTGGTAGTTTTTTATTTTTAGCTGCTATTTTGACTATTTGCTTTATTAAGGAAGATTTTCAACCAGTAGCCAAGGAAAAGGCCATTCCAACAAAGGAATTATTTACATCACTTAAATATCCCTATCTTTTGGTCAATCTTTTTCTAACCAGTTTTGTCATCCAATTTTCAGCCCAATCGATCGGCCCTATTTTGGCTCTTTATGTACGCGACTTAGGCCAGACAGAGAATCTTCTTTTTGTCTCTGGTTTGATTGTGTCCAGTATGGGCTTTTCCAGCATGATAAGTGCAGGAGTCATGGGCAAGTTAGGTGACAAGGTGGGCAATCATCGTCTCTTGGTTGTAGCCCAGTTTTATTCAGTTATCATCTATCTTCTCTGTGCTAATGCTTCTAGCCCCCTTCAACTAGGCCTCTATCGTTTCCTCTTTGGATTGGGAACCGGTGCCTTGATTCCCGGAGTTAATGCCCTTCTCAGCAAGATAACGCCCAAAGCTGGTATTTCGAGGGTCTTTGCCTTTAATCAGGTATTCTTTTATCTGGGAGGTGTCGTTGGGCCTATGGCAGGTTCTGCAGTAGCAGGTCAATTTGGCTACCATGCAGTCTTTTATGCGACAAGCCTTTGTGTTGCCTTTAGTTGTCTCTTTAACCTGCTTCAATTTCGAACATTATTAAAAGTAAAGGAAATCTAGTGCGAGTAAAAATTAATCTCAAATGCTCCTCTTGTGGCAGTATCAATTACCTAACCAGTAAAAATTCAAAAACCCATCCAGACAAGATCGAGGTTTTAAAGTATTGTCCCAAGGAAAGAAAAGTAACCCTACATCTTGAATCTAAGTAGATTTTATGGTAAAATAATAGGGATTTTAAGGAGTTTGATATGTATAACCTATTATTAACCATTTTATTAGTATTATCTGTTGTGATTGTGATTGCGATTTTCATGCAACCAACTAAAAACCAATCCAGCAATGTATTTGATGCCAGCTCAGGTGATTTGTTTGAACGCAGTAAAGCACGCGGTTTCGAAGCTGTAATGCAGCGTTTGACAGGGATTTTAGTCTTTTTCTGGCTAGCCATTGCCTTAGCATTGACGGTATTATCAAGTAGATAAGAAAATAATGGGCAGGACTAGGTCTTTGCCTCTTTTTATTTTTAAAGGATGTTTAAGAAGGTTTTACAGTAAAAGAAAATTAAAAATCTAGAAAGAAAATATGAAAGATAGAATAAAAGAATATTTGCAAGACAAGGGAAAGGTGACTGTCAATGACTTGGCTCAGGCTTTGGGAAAAGACGGTTCCAAGGATTTTCGTGAGTTGATTAAAACCTTGTCCTTAATGGAAAGAAAGCATCAGATACGCTTTGAGGAAGATGGAAGTCTGACTTTGGAAGTCAAGAAAAAACATGAGATTACCCTCAAGGGGATTTTTCATGCCCATAAAAATGGCTTTGGCTTTGTTAGTATGGAAGGCGAGGAGGACGACCTTTTTGTAGGAAAAAACGATGTCAACTATGCTATTGATGGTGATACCGTTGAGGTCATCATCAAGAAAGTCGCTGACCGCAACAAGGGAACAGCTGCCGAAGCCAAAATTATTGATATCTTAGAACACAGTTTGACAACTGTTGTAGGCCAAATCGTTCTAGATCAGGAAAAGCCCAAGTATGCTGGCTACATCCGTTCGAAAAACCAGAAAATCAGTCAACCGATCTATGTTAAGAAACCAGCCCTTAAACTCGAGGGAACCGAAGTTCTCAAGGTCTTTATCGATAAATACCCAAGTAAGAAACATGATTTCTTTGTTGCGAGTGTTCACGATGTGGTGGGGCATTCAACGGATGTTGGAATTGATGTCCTTGAGGTTTTGGAATCTATGGATATTGTCTCAGAATTTCCAGAGGCTGTTGTTAAGGAAGCAGAAAGTGTGCCTGATGCTCCGTCTCAAAAGGATATGGAAGGTCGTCTGGATCTAAGAGATGAGATTACCTTTACCATTGATGGTGCTGACGCCAAGGACTTGGACGATGCGGTGCATATCAAGGCCTTGAAAAATGGGAATCTGGAGCTTGGTGTTCATATCGCAGATGTTTCCTACTATGTGACCGAGGGTTCGGCCCTTGATAAGGAAGCCCTTAATCGTGCGACTTCTGTTTATGTGACAGACCGCGTGGTGCCAATGCTTCCAGAGCGTTTGTCAAATGGTATCTGCTCGCTCAATCCTCAAGTTGACCGCCTGACCCAGTCTGCAATTATGGAGATTGATAAACATGGTCGTGTAGTCAACTACACCATCACACAAACGGTTATCAAGACTAGCTTCAGGATGACCTACAGTGATGTCAATGATATCCTAGCTGGAGACAAGGAAAAGAGACAAGAATATCAGAAAATTGTTCCAAGCATCGAACTCATGGCCAAACTTCACGAAAGGCTAGAAAACATGCGTGTGAAACGTGGAGCCCTCAATTTTGATACCAATGAAGCTAAGATTTTAGTGGATAAACAAGGTAAGCCTGTTGATATCGTTCTTCGTCAGCGTGGCATTGCCGAGCGGATGATCGAGTCCTTTATGTTGATGGCCAATGAAACAGTTGCCGAGCATTTCAGCAAGCTGGAGCTACCTTTCATTTATCGTATCCATGAGGAGCCTAAGGCTGAAAAGGTTCAAAAGTTTATTGATTATGCTTCAAGTTTCGGTATTCGAATCTATGGGACTGCTAGTGAAATGAGTCAAGAGGTTCTCCAAGACATCATGCGTGCTGTTGAGGGAGAACCTTATGCAGATGTATTGTCCATGATGCTTCTTCGCTCTATGCAGCAGGCTCGCTATTCGGAGCACAATCACGGCCACTATGGCCTTGCTGCTGACTATTACACTCACTTTACCAGCCCGATTCGTCGTTATCCAGACCTTCTTGTTCACCGTATGATTCGTGATTACAGCCGTTCTACGGAAATAGCAGAGCATTTTGAACAAGTAATTCCAGAGATTGCGACCCAGTCTTCCAATCGTGAGCGTCGTGCTATCGAGGCCGAGCGTGAAGTCGAAGCCATGAAAAAGGCTGAGTACATGGAAGAATACGTAGGTGAAGAATACGATGCGGTTGTATCCAGCATTGTCAAGTTTGGTCTCTTTGTCGAATTGCCGAACACAGTTGAAGGCTTGATTCACATCACTAATCTACCTGAATTTTATCATTTCAATGAGCGGGATTTGACTCTTCGTGGAGAAAAATCAGGAACAACCTTCCGTGTAGGTCAGCAAATCCGTATCCGAGTTGAAAGAGCCGACAAGATGACGGGCGAGATTGATTTCTCTTACATTCCAAGTGAGTTTGATGTGATTGAGAAAGGCTTGAAACAAGCTGGTCGCAAAGACAGAGGGCGTGGTTCAAGTCGTCGTTCAGATAAGAAGGAAGATAAGAGAAAATCAGGACGCTCAAATGATAAGCGCAAGCATTCACAAAAAGACAAGAAAAAAGGGAAGAAACCTTTTTACAAGGAAGTAGCTAAGAAAGGAGCCAAGCATGGCAAAGGGCGAGGGAAAGGTCGTCGCACAAAATAAAAAGGCGCGCCACGACTATACAATCGTAGATACGCTAGAGGCAGGGATGGTCCTGACTGGGACTGAAATCAAGAGTGTGCGAGCTGCTCGAATCAATCTCAAGGACGGCTTTGCCCAAGTAAAAAATGGGGAAGTTTGGTTGAGCAATGTTCATATCGCGCCTTACGAAGAGGGAAATATCTGGAACCAGGAACCTGAACGCCGTCGCAAACTCTTGCTCCATAAGAAACAAATTCAAAAATTGGAACAAGAGACCAAAGGGACAGGGATGACCCTGGTTCCCCTTAAAGTCTATATCAAAGATGGCTATGCCAAGCTCCTTTTAGGTTTAGCTAAAGGGAAGCATGACTACGACAAACGGGAGTCTATCAAACGTCGTGAGCAAAACCGCGACATCGCGCGTGTTATGAAAGCTGTTAATCAGCGATAAAAAGAGGAAATGAAAATGGAAAAACTAGTTGCCTATAAACGTATGCCTTTGTGGACTAAAGAAACCATGCCAGAGGCTGTTCAGCAAAAGCACAATACAAAAGTTGGAACTTGGGGGAAAATTACTGTCTTGAAGGGAGCTCTCAAGTTTATTGAATTGACAGAAGATGGTGAGGTTTTAGCTGAGCACATCTTTGAAGCAGGAGCCGACAATCCCATGGCACAACCACAAGCCTGGCACCGAGTGGAGGCTGTAACAGACGATGTGGAATGGTATTTGGAGTTTTATTGTAAACCTGAGGATTATTTCTCTAAAAAATACAATACCAATAAGGTTCATTCAGAGGTCCTAGAGGCTATGCAGACAGTAAAACCAGGGAAAGCCTTGGATTTGGGCTGTGGTCAGGGCCGTAACGCACTCTTTCTAGCCCAGCAAGGTTTTGATGTGACAGCTGTGGATCAAAATGAATTATCTCTTGAAATCTTGCAAAGCATTGTGGAGCAGGAAGATTTGGATATGCCTGTTGGTCTTTATGATATCAATTCAGCCAGTATTGGGCAAGCTTATGATTTCATCGTATCGACAGTTGTTTTGATGTTTTTGCAAGCAGACCGCATTCCTGCAATTATCAAAAATATGCAGGAGAAAACTACTGTTGGTGGCTACAATCTTATTGTTTGTGCCATGGACACGGAGGATTATCCTTGCTCAGTGAACTTCCCATTCACCTTTAAAGAAGGGGAATTGGCAGACTATTACAAGGATTGGGACTTGGTCAAGTACAATGAAAATCCAGGCCATTTACACCGTCGCGATGAAAATGGCAATCGTATTCAACTACGCTTTGCGACCATGCTAGCTAAAAAAATCAAATAAACATGAATGAAGGTTGGGGAAATATCCAACCTTTTTATAAATGTTGTGAAAATTTAATATTTCTGACAATGTAATTTTTATTTCAAGAATCGCTATAATTATAGAACAAAAGCACTTTTATGCGTATATATATATATATATACGCATAAAAATTATAATTGGTCAGAAAACATGAAAAAAGGTATATTGCATTATTAAAGTAATACTGTAATATAGTTTTGATACAAATATTTATTTTGGAGGAAATTTAGATGTTTCATAAAGGTAAACACGATCGTGAAAAGCAATTACGTTTTTCTATTCGTAAAGTCAGCTTTGGTGCAGCTAGTGTCGCAGTAGCTGCGTTTTTCATGTTTTTAGGAAATGGAGGAGTATATGCTGCAGAGCAAAGCGTGCCTTCAACTAATGGGGAGACACTAGCACCGCAACCTAAAGAACTGAATGCCCAGAATGGTAACTATGAAGGTAATACAGTAGCCACTAGTCCTGCTGCAACAGTAGAGACAAATACTCAACCTTCAACAGTTGAAAATAGTCCCTCTCCAGAATCAGCACCCCAGAAGGTGGAGACTCTAGATAAGAAAGAATTAACAGATTTAATCAAAGAGATTGATGGCAAGTTTGCTAAAGGAACATATGCTACTAAGACAGAAGAAAGCGTTAATAATCTTAGAACTATCTTAGACGAATCAAGAACTGTTTTAAGCACTGCAACAACTCAAACTGAATTAACTGCAGCATATAGAAAGTTAATTACAGCGACATCAAAATTGCAAACAAAATCTGAAAAGAAAAAAGAACAACCATTAGATAATACAACTGATAAGTTAAGTGAAGGTAAAAAACTTACCAGCGCAGAGAAGACTTTGGAGTCTAATTCTATTGCAAACTCAGGTTCTAGAGATGAACGTAATGGGAAAGCGTTGGATACAAATAACCCATTCCGTACAGATTCAACTCCTAGCACTGTAACAAGCACAGATCCCCTAGCTACGAATGCAACAAATGTAGCTATTGTAAATGGTAATTTTAATGATACTAGCCAAGGAGCAGTACTTCCAACTGCAACATCAGATCCTATTACTGTCAAGAACGATATAAGTAAATTAACAGGATGGAAACCTGTTAATTCAACAACAACAACAGTTCCTCTTATTTGGACTGCGAAAGCATCTCAATATGGAGATGCTTTTCCGGGTGACAGAGGTTCTGGAATAGGAGCTGTTTTAGCAGTATATCCAGGAAGAGAATCGTGGAGTGGTAGTCCAAAACCTGAATTTGGTCCTATTTATCAAGATATTGATGTAGTGGGTGGCCAAGAGGTGAAGGTAACTTGGAGAGGGACAACGGTAAATATAAATAGTGGTAATAATGGAGCAAGACTAGTTGTTAAAAATCCAGAAACAGGAGCTGTACTAGGTCGGTATGAAAAAGGTTATGCTGGTACTCCGATGGGAGAAATGTCCGTTCTTGTAAATGTTCCTGAAGGCTTAACAAAATTAAGACTTCAATTTGAAACAGCTCTTAATAGAAGTACAGAAAATCATAGCTATGATAGTAGTTTCAATAAACCAGCTATATCATCTAATGAGAATGCAGGAGGAGTTGTAAGTAATGTTCGTGTGGCTAGCGGTTCTTATCTTGTATCTGAAGTTGTGAAGACTACTTATGAATCTACAGCTACTTCTGCTACTTCTACTACTGTGGATACTACTGTGACTGTAAAAGTTGTTAATAAAGGATTCTCAACTTCTACAAATAATCAGTATAGAGTTGAGTTGCCAGAAGGTGCAACATTAGTTGGAACAACAGGTACAAGCTCGGCCCAACTAAATGGAACTAGTTTGACCCTTGGTTTTAACAATTTAGACCCTAAACGAGAACAGACTTTAACGTATACTTTTAGTTTGCCAACTAACAAACCAATTGAAAAACAATTGGAGGGGACAGTTTCTTATCAAACTTCAGGAAATCTGATTGATAACGGAACTAAAAAAACAGGTAGTGATACAGTTGCACAACAAACAGTTAAGATTAATATGTATAAAGCTGATCTGCAGGCAGAGGCAGCTAAGGTAGCAACATTAAATCAAATCGATTATACACCTGAAGCATGGGCTGCTTATCAAGCAGAATTAGCTAAGGCTCAAGAAATATTGAATGAAGAAACTAACAATGTAGAAATAGCGAATCGAAAAAATCAAGCAGATATTAACGCCCAGACTTTGTTGCTTCAAAAAGCTCAAGCTAAATTAGAAGTTGATAAGGCTAAAAAAGCTAAATTAACAGCACTTGAAGGTACTCCAAACGCAACGAAAGAAGAAAAAGATGCGGCTAAACAAGCAGCACAAGACGCAGCAACAAAAGCAAATCAAGCAATTGACGCAGCAACGGACAATGCAGGAG
>NZ_WIJO01000055.1:0-13331 GCF_009496205.1 Streptococcus mitis | reverse complement strand
AAGTTAATTTCATAATAAAAACACCCCAAAAGTTAGATTTTTTCTGTCTAACTTTTGGGGTGCAGTTCAGTTCCGCTATTGGAAATCTCTAGCTTTTTTGTGGCTGAGAACTATTTTGTCTCAGGTTATGGTAATTTGGGCTTATAGCCCTGGGATAAACCACTCGTTAGACGGGTGGTCATGATTGATAGATATAGTTTTTCTTTTTAAAAGAGAATTTTTTTGCAAAAATCCTTGGAATTTTTGTTTATTTATGCTATAATGGGAACAATTATTTTTAGGAGGTGCAGTATGTCTTATTTGTTTGAGATATTACCGAGTTTATTGAGCGGTGCAAGCATGACTTTGCAGGTTTTTGCACTGGTCTTGATTTTTTCTATTCCCTTGGGCGTTTTGATTGCCTTTGCCTTGCAAGTCCATTGGAAGCCCCTCCATCATCTGATTAATATTTATATTTGGATTATGCGGGGAACACCCTTGCTCTTGCAATTAATCTTTATCTATTATGTCCTACCAAGTATTGGGATTCGTTTGGATCGTCTTCCTGCGGCTATTATTGCCTTTGTTTTGAATTATGCGGCTTACTTTGCTGAAATCTTCCGTGGGGGGATTGATACCATTCCTAGAGGTCAATACGAGGCTGCTAAGGTCTTGAAGTTTAATCCTTTTGATACAGTACGCTATATTATTTTGCCTCAGGTGACCAAGATTGTTCTTCCAAGCGTATTTAATGAGGTTATGAGTTTGGTCAAGGATACGTCTCTGGTCTACGCTCTAGGAATTTCAGACCTTATCTTGGCGAGTCGAACAGCTGCCAACCGTGATGCCAGTCTTGTTCCCATGTTCTTGGCAGGAGCCATTTACTTGATTTTGATTGGGATTGTGACCATTCTTGCCAAAAAAGTTGAGAAGAAGTACAGTTACTATAGATAGGAGGCTGCCATGTTAGAATTACGAAATATCAATAAGGGATTTGGTGGAAAGCAAATTTTATCTAATTTCAGTCTAAAAATTCCTGAAAAGCAAATCCTGGCTATAGTTGGGCCTTCGGGTGGAGGTAAGACAACCCTCTTACGTATGCTTGCAGGTCTTGAAACCATCGATTCAGGACAAATCTTTTATAATGGAGAACCTTTGGAACTGAATGAATTGGAGAAGCGAAATCTACTGGGATTTGTATTCCAAGATTTTCAACTTTTCCCTCATTTATCAGTTCTAGACAATTTGACCTTATCTCCTGTGAAAACAATGGGAATGAAGCAGGAAGAGGCAGAGAAGAAGGCACGTGGACTCTTGGAACAGTTAGGGCTGGCAGGACATGCAGATGCCTATCCCTTCTCACTATCAGGTGGGCAAAAGCAGCGGGTGGCCTTGGCGCGTGCTATGATGATTGACCCAGAAATCATAGGTTACGATGAACCAACTTCTGCCCTGGATCCAGAATTACGCTTGGAAGTGGAAAAGCTGATCTTGCAAAATAGGAAACTTGGCATGACCCAGATTGTGGTTACCCACGATTTGCAGTTTGCGGAAAATATCGCAGATCAGATTCTCAAAGTTGAGCCCAAGTAGGAGGTGCCAATGACTAATAAGAAAATTGCTTTAGTATTGGTTTCTCTCCTGACTCTCTTTTTAACGGCTTGTACTCAGAAGGCTAGTGATCCAAAGCAGGATAACTGGGATAAGTATCAAGAGCAGGGGACTATTACTATTGGTTTTGACAATACCTTTGTACCCATGGGATTTGAAGAAAAGAATGGCCAATATACAGGCTTTGATATTGATTTGGCGCAAGCAGTTTCTGAAAAATTAGGTGTCAAGGTGCAATTTCAACCAATCGACTGGGATATGAAGGAGACGGAGCTACAAAATGGAACCATAGATGCCATCTGGAATGGGTATTCTGCCACTGATGAACGCCGAGAGAAGGTTGCTTTTAGCATTCCATACATGGAAAATCAGCAAGTTCTGGTTGCGAAGAAAAACCAGCAGATCCATTCAGTAGAGGATATGAAGGATAAGACCTTGGGAGCCCAAGCAGGATCCTCTGGTTATCTAGACTTTGAAGCGCAGCCAGATTTATTGAAAAATCGTGTTAAAGACCAGAAAGCCAATCAATATCAGAGTTTCAATGAAGCCTTGATTGATTTGAAGAATGATCGAATTGATGCCTTGTTGATTGACCGAGTGTATGCTAATTACTATCTTCAGTCTGAGGGGATATTAAATGACTACAATGTCTTTTCGGCTGGATTTGAAAGTGAATCCTTTGCAGTCGGAGTTAGACCAGCTGACAAAAGATTACTACAAGCTTTAAACCAAGCTTTTGTTCAACTTTACCAAGAAGGGAAGTTCCAAGAGATTAGCCATAAATGGTTTGGAGAAGATGTAGCAACCAAAGAAGTGAAAAGTAGAGATTGAGTTTTTACTCAGTCTCTTTTTGTATCGAAAAATCCTCTGGCAAGTACCAGAGGATAAGAGGTTATTTCATTGTTGGGAAGAGTAATACATCACGTATAGTAGTTGTATCAGTGAGTAGCATGCAGAGACGATCGATACCGATTCCCAAACCACCTGTTGGAGGCATACCGTATTCAAGGGCTTCAATGTAGTCGTAGTCGATGCCTGTCGCTTCATCGTCACCAAGTTCTTTAGCTTTAGCTTGGGCTTCAAAACGGCTAAGTTGGTCGATTGGATCGTTGAGCTCAGTAAAGGCATTACCGTACTCCTTAGTCATGATGAAGAGTTCAAAACGGTCAGTAAAGCGTTGGTCTTCAGGATTCTTCTTAGCAAGTGGAGATACAGCTACTGGATGTCCATAGACAAAGGTTGGTTGGATTAAGGTTTCTTCAACAAACTCTTCAAAGAAGGCATTGATGATGTGACCAACCTCAGTGTAGTGTTTCTCAACTGGAACTTTCTTCTCAGCAGCGATAGCTTTGGCTTCCTCGAAAGTCATGTCTTGCCAGAAATCGACACCAGTAATTTCTTTGATAGCATCCACCATGTGAACACGTTTAAATGGTTCATTGATTTTGATTTCAGTACCTTGATAGTTAACTGGGCCATCGCCTTTGACTGATTTAGCAGCATGTTGGATAATGCCTTCCGTCAAGTCCATGATGTCTTGGAAGTCTGCATAAGCTTGGTAAACTTCGATAGAAGTGAACTCAGGGTTATGAGTAGCATCCATTCCTTCATTACGGAAAATACGGCCAATTTCATAGACACGTTCCATACCACCAACGATAAGGCGTTTCAAGTGAAGTTCAGTCGCGATACGAAGCACCATGTCAATGTTTTGGGCATTGTGGTGTGTGATAAATGGACGGGCAGCAGCACCACCGGCTTCATTATGAAGAACAGGTGTTTCCACTTCAAGGAAACCTTTTTGGTCAAGGTAACGACGGATTTCAGAAATGATTTTTGAACGAGTGACAAAGCGCTCAAAGCTTTCCCGGTTAGAAATCAAGTCAAGGTAACGTTTACGGTAAATTGTTTCAACGTCTGTCAAACCGTGGAATTTCTCTGGTAGAGGACGGAGAGCCTTGGATAAGTGTGTGATGTGGGTTGCTTTGATAGAGAGTTCTCCCATATCTGTACGCATGACTTCACCTTCGACACCAAGGAAGTCACCAAGGTCTGCTTTTTTGAAGATTTCATAGTTTTCTTCACCGACAGCATCCTTACGAACGTAGATCTGGATTTGACCTTCGCGGTCTTGAAGGTGGGCAAAACCTACTTTACCTTTACCCCGTTTGGTTACCAAGCGTCCTGCGATAGTAGCTGTTTCATTTTTATCGTGTAATTGTTCTTTATCGAGGTCGGCATATTTATCTTTTAATTCTTGTGAATTTGCAGTACGTTCAAAACGTTTTCCGAAAGGATCGATTCCTTGTTCACGGAGTGCAGCCATTTTTTCACGGCGAACGATCTGCTGGTCATTTAGTTCTTCCATATGTTCTGTTGACATGGGATCCTCCTAGTTTTACTCAAAATTGAATACGATGAGTCATTTTTTGCGATACTCCCATTTTATCATAAATAACCAAGAAATTCACGAATAATCTTTCAAAACTAAAAAGAACTTGACGCTACAATCAAGTTCTGTTATTGATAGGAAGTATCATTCCAAGTATTGAGAGTAAATGTTTCAAAATCATGGGTTTCTAGAATGGTCAGGCTGGCATTTGCTAGACCTCCATCTTTACGAAGAAGTGGTTCTTTATATCCTAGAAGAGTACGAAGACTGGCAGTAAGATTGGCGCCGTGTCCGACAATTAGAATACGCTCAGCTGGACTATCTTTTAATGATTTGATAAATTGGATGGTCCGTTGCGTGGTGCTATAGAGGGACTCTGCTCCAAACATTTGAGTGTCAAATTGAGCAAGGTTAGATCGGAAAGCTTTGATTTGTTGCGGGTAAATAGATTCCAAGGTTGCAATTTTCAAACCTTCCAACTTCCCCAGCTGCCATTCACGGAGATTAGGAACACTTTCTAAAGGACATGGGATCTGGAGTTGACTTTGGATAATTTCAGCAGATCTGACCGCTCGAGGTAAATCACTTGAATAAATCTGATCAAAAGGAATATCCTTGAGATACTGGCCTAGTCGTTTTAGGGTTTCAATGGATTCAGGAAGAAGGGGAGAATCACCACTAGCACCTTGAAAGCGTCCTTCTTGGTTCCAGACTGTACGACCGTGGCGGACAAAGTAGAGTTTCATTACTTTCTGTCCTCCAAGATATCTGCAAAGTCGGCCTTTACAAAGCTGGCCAAGTCTTGTGGCGCGACGATAATGCTGTGACCAACTTCTCCAGCAGAGACAATCATTTGATCCAAGTCTAGGGCGATTTTATCGATAAAAATGGGGTAATTGTGTTTCTGACGAATTCCGACAGGATTATTGGCTCCATGAATATAACCTGTTGTTTTTTCTAAGTCCTTTTGTGGAATCATGCTCACTTTTTTATTGCCAGAAATTTTAGCTAGTTTCTTTTCAGACAAGTGTTGAGTGATAGGGATAATTCCAATAATCGGTCCTGTCTTGTCTCCCAAAAGAGCCAAGGTTTTGAAAATCTGATCTCGTTCATAACCTTGAGGAAGCTCTCCTTCTAGGGCATTGATTTGAATCCCCTGATGTGGGATACCTGCTTTAGACAGGATTTGTTCCACCAATGTTTTTTTGATTTTAACCTTTTTTGCCATTATTTATACTTATCCTCCAATTGGCTCATCCAAATACCAAGCCAGATTCCCAGCGCAAAGAAGAAGGCGATGATGACATACCCAACAAGAGAAATACCAGTGTATTGGATACTTTCAGCGTTTCCTGCATTTGGAATTAAGATCAAAAGGGTACTTGAAAGGACGATACCGATGATGAAATGATAGACGCGTGAGTGGTAGTTATTTAGGGCATAATCCATCAATTTTGAAAAAATAATGAGAGTTGCACCTGCTCCGATTCCAATCGGGAAGAAGGTTCCCAAGAGGTCGAAGGTTTTAAAACCAGTCAACATAGGAGCATAGAGGCCCAAAATCAAAAGTAGATTTGATGGACTGAGGCCAGGAACCAATACGCCAAGAGCCAGCAGTGCACCAGCTAGGACGAAATTAAGAAAGCTGGCACTTAAGGTTCCAACTACAAAATTTAAGGCATAGAGACCTAGTCCAGAAATGATAAAGGTTGCCCAGAACCAAGCTAAATCAATCTTGTCTCGGTCAGATTCTCGAGTTGATTCTTTTAGAAGGCTAGGAACTGTACCAATGATGGCACCCGCAAAGCTCCATAAGACAAAGACCTGATAATTTTCAAGCAGGTATTCAATCGGGTAAGAAAATAAGCCGATTCCCAGAAGCATACCGAAGGCAACTGGAATAAAGTACAAAACATTTTCTTTAAAGTCCTTAAAGGGATGGGCCAGAAAGCCAATCATTCGTTCATAAATTCCTAAGATTGCTGCTAGAACCCCTCCGGAAATTCCCGGTAAGATAAATCCAAGAGCAATGACAATCCCTTTAATAACACGTGCTAACCATGAGAGCATATTGTTCCTCCAACTATTTCTATTTCAAAAAATCCTTACTATATTGTATCACAATCAAACACAAAAAGAAAAAGCAAATGATAAACAAATGCTTTTAAGGTTTTAAAAAGATTTTTCTAAAGGTTTCTTCTTTGTTTTTTAAGGAAGAAATGACGTTGATGTCCAAATCGTGGTCAAAGCCAGCAATTTTTCCTTTAGATGTGTACTGGTGGATGTCGTAATCTAAATCAGTTTTTGGAGTTGCCTCGTAAAATCCTGAGTCAGAACCATAGGAAGGAATCCAAACAGAGGTAAACTTGTCTGTATCAATACTGTGTTCTTCCATGAAGTAGACCCCGACGTAGATTCCGATATTTTTAGCACCTAGTGATTCTAGTTTTGCTCGAAAGGCTTCAACACCTTCGTTCATATTGGACATGGTTTTATCTTCCACGTCTAGCCAATAGTAACTAGGGCTGTATGGCGATGAAGCGTTATAAAAAACTTCAGCAGCCTTTTCCATTTCTTGGACACTTTTTCCAGCTACAAAGGCATAGACACCAACTGGGACATTTCGTTTTTGAAACTCGGTAATATGGGTTTTAAAGGCCTTATCTACCCCATTAACAAAGGAAGCATCGTTTTCTTTTAAAGACTGAGCGCCACTATGTACACGAACGATAGCTCCAGAAATGTTTTGGGACAGAGTATCGTAATTTATTTCCTCAGGTCGTTGCCAACCAGAAACATCAATCACCGGTTTATCTATATTATGTAGCGCTTGCGATTCTACTTGGGCGATATTGGATTTTGTTTTTACGGGATGATCTTCAAAACGAGGGCGATTCAGGATTAAAATGAAAATTATAATCCCAAAAAAACCAAATAAAATAAGCGGATTAATTTTCTTTCTCATATCTCATAATTTTACCTTAAAAATGAAAAAAAATCAAAAAAAATACTCAAAAAATGGGTTAAGGAAAGGACTTTAGAGCATTTTTTCATTCAAGAGCGCGGAATGATTTGAAATATGGTATAATAAAAGAGAATTTCTAGAGAAAAGAGAAGATTATGTCAAATTATGCCATTATTTTAGCAGCGGGTAAAGGGACTCGCATGAAATCTGATTTGCCAAAAGTGTTGCACAAGGTTGCGGGTATTTCTATGTTGGAACATGTTTTCCGTAGTGTCGGAGCGATCCAACCTGAAAAGACAGTCACAGTTGTAGGACATAAGGCAGAATTGGTTGAGGAAGTCTTGGCTGGACAGACAGAAGTTGTGACTCAATCTGAACAGTTAGGGACTGGCCATGCAGTTATGATGACAGAGCCTATCCTAGAAGGTTTGTCAGGTCACACCTTGGTCATTGCAGGGGATACTCCTTTAATCACAGGTGAAAGCTTGAAAAACTTGATTGATTTCCACATCAATCATAAGAATGTAGCGACTATCTTGACTGCTGAAACAGATAATCCTTTCGGCTATGGACGAATTGTGCGTAATGACAATGCTGAAGTTCTTCGCATTGTTGAGCAGAAGGATGCTACAGATTTTGAAAAGCAAATCAAGGAAATCAACACTGGAACATATATTTTTGATAACGAGCGTTTGTTTGAGGCTTTGAAAAATATCAATACCAACAACGCTCAAGGTGAATACTATATCACAGATGTCATTGGGATTTTCCGTGAAGCTGGTGAAAAAGTTGGCGCTTATACTTTGAAAGATTTTGATGAGAGTCTTGGAGTAAATGACCGTGTAGCACTTGCGACAGCTGAGTCGGTTATGCGTCGTCGCATCAATCACCAACACATGGTCAATGGTGTTAGCTTTGTCAATCCAGAAGCAACTTATATCGATATTGATGTTGAGATTGCTCCTGAAGTTCAAATCGAAGCCAATGTTACCTTGAAAGGGCAAACGAAAATTGGTGCTGAGACTATTTTGACAAACGGTACTTATGTAGTGGATAGCACTATTGGAGCAGGAGCTGTTATTACTAACTCTATGATTGAAGAAAGTAGTGTTGCTGATGGAGTGACAGTCGGACCTTATGCCCACATTCGTCCAGGTTCAAGTCTGGGTGCCCAAGTTCATATTGGTAACTTTGTTGAGGTGAAAGGTTCTTCTATCGGCGAGAATACTAAGGCTGGTCATTTGACTTATATCGGAAACTGTGAAGTGGGTAGCAAGGTTAATTTCGGTGCAGGAACTATTACAGTCAACTACGATGGTAAAAACAAATACAAAACAGTCATTGGTAACAATGTCTTTGTTGGTTCAAATTCAACCATTATTGCGCCAGTAGAACTTGGTGACAATTCCCTCGTTGGTGCTGGTTCAACTATAACTAAAGACGTGCCAGCAGATGCGATTGCGATTGGTCGCGGTCGTCAGGTTAATAAAGACGAATATGCAACACGCCTTCCTCATCATCCTAAGAATCAGTAGGAGCCTATCATGGAATTTGAAGAAAAAACACTTAGCAGAAAAGAAATCTATCAAGGACCAATATTTAAACTGGTCCAAGATCAGGTTGAATTACCAGAAGGTAAAGGAACTGCCCAACGGGATTTGATTTTCCACAATGGGGCTGTTTGTGTTTTAGCCGTAACGGATGAACAAAAACTCATCTTGGTCAAGCAGTACCGCAAAGCCATCGAGGCTGTCTCTTACGAAATTCCAGCTGGAAAACTGGAAGTAGGAGAAAATACAGACACTGTCGCAGCAGCCCTGCGTGAATTAGAGGAAGAAACAGCCTATACAGGGAAATTAGAACTCTTGTACGATTTTTACTCAGCCATTGGCTTTTGTAATGAAAAGTTAAAACTATACCTAGCAAGCGATTTGACAAAGGTGGAAAATCCGCGTTCGCAGGATGAGGATGAAACCTTGGAAGTCCTTGAAGTTAGTTTAGAAGAAGCTAAGGAATTAATCAAATTAGGTCATATCTGTGATGCCAAGACAATTATGGCTGTTCAGTATTGGGAATTGCAGAAAAAATAGAGGAGGTCAGTATGGGTAAACCTTTATTAACGGATGAAATAATCGAAAGAGCTAATAGAGGCGAAAAAATTTCAGGTCCTCCTTTGCTAGATGATGAGGAGACTAAGATTTTACCAACCTCTTCTTCCCGTTTTGGTTATGCCAATCCTAAGGATCATGGATTTAGTCAGGAAACCTTAAAGATTCAGGTCGAACCGTCTATTCATAAAAGCCGTCGCATTGAAAATACTAAGAGAAATGTCTTCAATTCTAAGTTAAATAAGATTTTATTTGCAGTCATCTTTCTCTTGATTTTGCTTGTCTTAGCAATGAAACTTTTGTAATAGAAAAGGAATTGAAATGAAAATAGGAATTATTGCAGCTATGCCAGAAGAACTAGCTTATTTGGTCCAGCATTTAGACAATGCCCAGGAGCAAGTTGTTTTAGGCAATACCTATCATACAGGAAACCTTGCCTCTCATGAAGTAGTTCTTGTAGAAAGTGGAATTGGTAAGGTCATGTCTGCTATGAGTGTGGCGATTTTGGCTGATCATTTCCAAGTGGATGCTGTGATTAATACGGGATCAGCTGGGGCAGTAGCAGAAGGTATTGCTGTTGGAGATGTTGTGATTGCTGACAAATTAGCCTATCATGACGTGGATGTTACAGCTTTTGGCTATGCTTATGGACAAATGGCGCAACAACCGCTTTATTTTGAATCAGATAAAACCTTTGTCGCCAAAATCCAAGAGAGTTTATCTCAATTGGATCAAAATTGGCATCTTGGTTTGATTGCTACAGGAGATAGTTTTGTTGCAGGAAATGATAAGATAGAAGCGATTAAGTCCCATTTCCCAGAAGTTTTAGCTGTTGAGATGGAGGGGGCAGCTATTGCTCAGGCAGCGCATGCTCTTAGTCTTCCAGTTTTAGTTATTCGAGCTATGAGTGACAATGCCAACCATAAAGCAAACATCTCTTTTGATGAGTTTATTATCGAAGCTGGACGTCGCTCTGCTCAAGTCTTGTTAGCCTTTTTGAAGGCCTTAGCTTAAGCGGAAATTTGACAGTTTTTCTAGCTTATGATAAGATTTAAGTAAAGAAAAGCTAGAAAACGTTTCAGAGGATATTATGAGTATTGAAATGACCGTCAGTGAGATTGCAGAGGTCTTAGGATTATCTCGCCAAGCAATCAATAACCGTGTCAAAGAATTACCAGAAGAAGACACAGATAAAAATGACAAAGGGGTAACAGTCGTTACCAGAAGTGGCTTGATTAAGCTAGAAGAAATCTATAAAAAAACGATTTTTGAAGATGAGCCTGTCAGTGAAGATGTCAAGCAACGTGAACTGATGGAGATTCTAGTTGATGAGAAGAATGCAGAAATTCTCCGTCTTTATGAACAATTAAAAGCCAAGGATCGTCAGTTATCAGAAAAAGACGAGCAGATGCGTATCAAAGACCGTCAGATTGCTGAGAAAGACAAACAACTCGATCAGCAGCAACAATTGACCCTTCAAGCCATGAAGGATCAAGAAAATCTTAAGCTAGAGCTGGACCAAGCAAAAGAAGAAGTCCAATCAACTAAGAAAGGCTTTTTTGCTCGTTTATTTGGAGGATAATCAAGGAGCTGTTTAGGTTAAATGCTAACCTGATGGCTTCTTTTATTTCTAAATAGTATAGTTGCTCAAGTAAAATAACAGTAGAGGAGAGGTAGAAAATGGAACGATTAGAAGATTATATTGCTTTCGACTTAGAATTTAATCAGCATGAAGGGCAAGCACACTTGATTCAAGTATCGGCAGTGCGTTTTAGAGATGGTCAGGAAATCGATGCCTATGATTCCTATGTTCATACTAGTGTGCCTCTAAAGAGTTTTATCAATGGTTTGACTGGGATTACAGCTGAGACCTTAAAAGATGCCCCTCCAGTGGAGAAAGTTATAAAAGATTTCCAAGAGTTTGTGGGTTCTTTACCCATGGTAGGCTACAATGCTGCTAAAAGTGATTTGCCTATTCTAGCAGAGCATGGTTTAGACTACAGTCAGCAGTACAAGGTAGATTTGTATGATGAAGCTTTTGAACGTCGGAGTTCGGATTTACATGGTATTGCCAATCTCAAATTGCAAACTGTTGCCTCATTTCTTGGATTTCAAGGTCAGTCTCATAATAGCTTAGAGGATGCTCGTATGACGGCGCGTGTTTACGAGTCCTTTCTAGAGTCGGATCAAGCTAGAGAGTTGTTAGGGGCAGAAAGTAACCTCTCGAATAATCCTTTTGGAGGCTTGGACTTGTCTCAATTATTTGACTAGGAGTGCCTATGAAACCTGAAAAACCTAAAAATCTAGGTTTTAAGCAGATATACTTTAATCTAGATAAAATACTCTTTCTTTTCTTCTTGACTTTCATGATGATTGAGTTTGTCTGGTTACCATCAAATTCTTGGATTGCTGGACTTTTGCTCCGTCAGACAGGCTATCTCTTTCTTTCCTACAACAATATTTTTGCCATTATAACGGGTTCACCCTTTATTAGTCTTGCTTTATTTGTTCTGGTAATTGTTAATTTATTGGTCGCCTATTACCAGATAGGACTTCTCTTTATTGGTGCTCGGCATTTATTATGCCATGAAAAAAGGACCTTGCTGGAGTACAGTCGTAAGGTCTTTCGCCAAAGTTTCTTGTTTATGAAGCAAGTCACGCTTGCAAAGATAGCCTTTATCTTCTTTTATGTCATGATGCTCTTTCCATTGCTTCGAAAGATTTTAAAGATTTACTACCTAAATAAAATTGTCATTCCGGACTTTATCATTGATTATATAGAAGACAAGTATTGGCTAGTAGGTATAGTGGTTACTATTCTGGCTTTACTGCTATTTTACATTTCAGTGCGCTTGATGTTTGCCTTACCCCAGATTTTATTTGAGAAAAAAACAGTCAAAGAAGCGGTCAGATACAGTCTAGAGAAGACAAGAAAGCACTCCTGGTTTTATACTTGGAACTTGCTTTGGTTTGTCGTCAAAACCTACCTATTTTTCATTCTTTTATTGATTCCAATATTAGCAAGTCAGGTGCTGATGGATGGTTTGACCCATAAGGAATCTCTTGTGCTAGGAATTATTAACTTTGTCTTGATTAAGAATTTCCACTATATGGCCTTGACTTACTTTCTCATTAAGTTTGTTTCCTTCTTAACAGGAGAAGAATTAGAAATCACACCAAGGAGAAAGAAAGACCACTGGATGAGATGGGGAGTGATGGGATGTGCTTGTATTTTTTTCGCTCTTGAGGGTTATGTTTATTTAGAAGCTCCAGTTGCCAATAAACCTTTAATTATCTCTCACAGGGGAGTATCTAATAAGAATGGTGTGCAAAATACAGTCCAATCTTTAGAAAAGACAGCCCAACTAAGTCCAGATTTCGTTGAGACAGATGTTCAGGAAACAAAAGATGGTCAGTTTGTCATGATGCATGATGCCAATATCAAGAATCTGACAGGAGTTAATGCCAATCCTCAGGATCTCACTTTGGAAGAATTAACCAAACTCAATATTTCAGAAAATGGTTATCATAGCAAGGTGTCTAGTTTTGATGACTATCTCAATAAAGCCAATGAATTGCATCAAAAACTCCTTATTGAAATTAAAACCAGTCGAAAAGATAGTCCAGATATGATGAAACGCTTTATGGAAAAATATGGAACGGTTCTTAAGCAGAATGGTCACCAAATGCAATCTTTGGACTACCATGTGATTGACCAGGTCTTAGCCTACGATACTCAAATTCCAGTCTTTTTAATCCTACCTTATAATAGTATTTTTCCAAGAACCAAGGCTACAGGTTATACCATGGAGTATTCAACTTTAGATGAAAATTTTGTCAACAAGCTTTGGAATACCGATCAGAAATTGTACGTGTGGACCATCAATAGTTCAGAGTCCTTTGATAAATCTGTTCATTTGGGAGCAGACGGCATGATAACGGATGACTTGGAAATGATTCAAGATCAGGTTACCATTGCCCAAGAAGACCCAGAGTATACGGAATTGCTTTTCAAACAGGCTATGGAATTCTTTAATTTTTAGTAATCAAAAAGAGTCTGGGACAAAAAGATTTTGATTTTAGGAATTCTTTATTATGAAATTTTAAAAGGCTCTTTGTCAACTGTAGTGGGTTGAAGAAAAGCTAAGTTCGAGAAAGGACAAATTTCGTCCTTTCTTTTTTGATGTTTAGAGCGATAAAAATCCTTTTTTTGAAGTTTTCAAAGTTTCGAAATCCAAAGGCATTGCGCTTGATAAGTTTGATGAGATTATTGGTC
>NZ_WIJO01000054.1:0-14010 GCF_009496205.1 Streptococcus mitis | reverse complement strand
ATTTCGAAACTTTGAAAACTTCAAAAAAAGGATTTTTATCGCTCTAAACATCAAAAAAGAAAGGACGAAATTTGTCCTTTCTCGAGCTTAGCTTTTCTTCAACCCACTACAGTTGACAAAGAGCCGTTTTGTGTTGTGACTGCTTTTATGGGTGGCTATCTTTCTTAGAATTGCTCAACATGTGAGTAAAGAAGTCTTTATATCGATACTTGAGATAGTTCTCATGCAAAAATAACAAAGCGATATAAACAATCAAAAAGATTGTAGTCAGATAGAAGACATCAAATGCAGTTCGCGCATAGTAAGTGGCTGATTGATAAGAGCCAATTGCTCCCAAAATCAACCAAGGAAGATACTTATAATACTTATTTAGCATAAGAGTGCACCTCCTATATTCTATTTCAATGTTATTATATTCCTTTGCACTTAAAGGTGCAAGCGATTACACAAAAATAAATTCAAATTTTTAATAGGAAAATCTCCTGCTTTTCCGTTTTATTACGAATAGAAGAGTAGGAGGAGTAAATGTATCTAAAGTATTTAAGATTTTTAAAATAGTTTAGATAAATTGTTGACATATTTAAATCCTAATGTTACAATTATATTACAAAAAGATTTCTTTATATTTCTAAAATATTACAAAGGAGTAGAAAAATGAAAAAGAAAACCTATATCAAATTGATGGCAGCAACTGTATTGGCTTCAACCTTGCTATTAGGAGCTTGTGGAAATAAAAAGGAAACAACTCAAGCAAGCAGTTCTGCTAAGACAAGCCAATCATCAAGTTCTAAATTAGCTTCTGCTAGCAAAGAAAGCAAGACTCAGAAGTCCTCAAGTTCAGCTTCATCTGAAAAGGCCAAGGCGTCTACTGACCAGTCTTCAGTAAGTGCAACACCATCACAAGCGGCACCTGCACCAGAGCAAAGACAAGGTCAAGAAGTGGCTAATCAACAGGCGGCTAGTCAACAAACTCCTGCTCAGACTCCTTCAACTCAACAGGCTTCTCAAGCCCAGTCTAACCAATCAAGCTATGATCCTACAACTGACCGCAAACTTCAAGACAAACAAGCAGAGCAAAATAAACGCTACAAGGGTGTTTTAACCATGGTAGATGGTGATTTCTCAGCTGCAGCGGGCAATTGGAAGGGAGCAAATGGCGAAACCATCACAGTTTCATCAGGTGGTCAATTTACAGTAGAATCTGCTGATGGAAAGAAAGAAAATTACTCTATCAAAGGCTATTCTTATACTCTTGACGATGGTAAGTATAATGCTAAAATCGGTGGAGGGAAAGTTATCCAAATTACAACAGGAGCGGATGGTAAGGTTTCCAGTGTTGCTTTGAGTCAATAATAGCTCTCATTATTTGAATTTTTACAATCAAAAACCCGTAACCTTTAAGAGAGTTACGGGTTTTAAACTATTATGCCTTATCCAATTGCAAGAGGGCTTCAATCTCTGCTAGGGTGCTAGCTTGTGAAATGGCTCCACGGAGTTTAGCTGCGCCAGATGTTCCACGGAGGTAGTGAGGAGCGAGTCCACGGAATTCACGAACTGCTACGTTTTCTCCTTTGAGGTTAATTAAGCGTTTCAAATGTTCGTAGGCGATTTTCATCTTGTCCTCAAAGGTCAAATCAGGTAGGATTTCTCCTGTTTCAAAGTAGTGGTTGATTTGGTTGAAGAGGTAAGGATTTCCCATGGCAGCGCGGCCAATCATAACTGCGTCAGCACCAACTTCTTCGATGCGTTGTTTGGCTTCTTGGACCGTACGGATGTCACCGTTGGCGATGAATGGAATCTTGGTCAAAGCTTGAGCGACCTTGTGAAGGGTCTCAAGGTCTGCATGACCCGTATACATTTGTTCGCGGGTACGGCCATGCATAGCAAGGGCAGAAACACCTGCAGCTTCAGCAGCGAGGGCATTTTCTACTGCAAGAGACGGGTCAGACCAGCCTGTACGCATTTTGACAGTAAGTGGAATATCAAGGACAGATTGAACCTTGTTGATAATAGAGTAGATCTTGTCTGGGTCCTTGAGCCACATAGCGCCAGCTTCGTTCTTCACGATTTTATTAACTGGGCAGCCCATGTTGATATCCACGATATCGGTTTTGGTGTTTTCTTGGATGAATTCTGCTGCGCGTGCCAGGCTGTCTTCATCACTACCAAAAAGTTGGATAGAAACAGGGTTTTCGCCTTCATCGATATGAAGCATATGCAGGGTTTTTTCGTTGTTGTATTGGATTCCCTTGTCAGAGACCATTTCCATGACAACGAGTCCAGCTCCGAGCTCTTTTGCAATAGTACGAAAGGCTGAGTTGGTCACGCCAGCCATGGGCGCTAAAACGGTACGATTGGGAATCTCAACATTGCCAATCATAAAGGGTGTATTAAGATTTGTCACGAATGAGTTCCTCCAGGTCGTGTTCATCAAAGTTGTAAGTTGTTTGGCAGAATTGACAAGTGATTTCTGCCCCGTGGTCTTCCTCTTTCATTTCCTGTAAGTCTGAGCTTGGAAGGCTAGCAAGAGCGTTCATAAAGCGTTCATGGCTACAGTCACATTGGAAACGGATTTCTTCCTCAGAAAGACGCTTGTAGGCCTCGTCCCCGTAGATAGCCTTGAGGAGGGCTTCGATATGGTCTTCACTTTCGAGAAGGGTCGAGATAGCTGGCATTTCTTGGATGCGTTTTTCAAAGCGAGCAATCTCTTCTTCCTTGGCTCCCGGCAAGACTTGGACTAGGAAACCACCTGCAACCTTGACCTTGTCTTCTTCGTCCAAAAGGACATTGAGACCGACTGCTGAAGGTGTTTGTTGGCTTTCAGTCAGGTAAAAGGCAAGGTCTTCACCAATTTCTCCAGAGATAAGGGGAGTCATAGAGTTGTAAGGATTTCCAGTACCGTAGTCTGTGATAACGAGGAATTGACCATTTCCAACAAAAGGTCCAACTAGAACTTCACCAGTTGCAGTCTTTTTGATGTCAACACCAGGATTTTGAACGTAGCCTTTGACGTTACCTTTGGTATCAGCGACGGTGATGATAGCACCTAGGGAGCTAGATCCCAGCACCTTAACTGTTAGTTTGGTATTTCCTTTTTCATTGGCTGCGAGAATCTGGCTAGCGATAAGAGTTCGACCAAGTGCTACAGTTGAGCTGGCTTGGGTTTGGTGTTTTTCTTGAGCAGTGCGGACGGTTTCTGTGCTGTCAAGGACAAAAGCACGAAAGGCTCCGCTTTCTGATATTGTTTTAATAATTTTATCCATAGCTACTATTTTAGCATAAAAATGCCCAAAGGGGGAGCCGTGTGTTTGCTGATTTTTAGGATAATGGACCGGGAATTTAGCAGGGAAATAAAAAGAGAAACAGATTATTTCAGCATTTGTAAGATTTATGCTATGCTTAAGGTAGAAAATGAAAGGGGTAACAAATGTATTTAGGAGACTTGATGGAAAAGGCTGAATCTGGCCAATTTTCAATCCTTTCCTTTCTCTTACAAGAGTCTCAGACGACTGTCAAGGCTGTAATGGAGGAAACAGGATTTTCAAAAGCAACCCTAACTAAATATGTCACCCTGCTCAATGACAAGGCTTTGGACAGTGGTTTAGAGCTGACAATCCACTTAGAAGATGAAAATCTGCGCCTGTCGATCGGTGCAGCTACCAAGGGGAGAGATATCCGTAGCCTGTTTTTGGAGAATGCTGTTAAATATCAGATTCTTGTTTATCTTCTTTACCACCAACAGTTTTTGGCCCATCAGCTGGCTCAAGAATTGATGATTAGCGAGGCCACGCTTGGTCGCCACTTGTCCAGCTTGAATCATATTTTGTCAGAATTTGACTTATCCATTCAAAATGGCCGGTGGCGAGGTCCAGAGCATCAGATTCGCTATTTCTATTTCTGTCTTTTCCGCAAGGTTTGGTCCAGTCAGGAGTGGGAAGGTCACATGCAGAAACCAGAGAGAAAACAGGAGATTGCCACTTTAGAAGAAATCTGCGGTGCAAGTTTGTCTTCGGGGCAGAAATTGGATTTGGTTCTCTGGTCTCACATCAGTCAACAGCGTCTTCGGGTCAATGCCTGTCAGTTTCAAGTGATAGAAGAGAAAATGCGAGGGTATTTTGACAATATTTTCTACCTTCGTTTGCATCGAAAGGCTCCTTCCTTTTTTGCCGGGCAACACCTTCCTCTAGGAACTGAGGATGGTGAGATGATGATATTCTTCTCTTTCCTTCTATCTCATCGCATTCTTCCTCTTCATACTATGGAGTATATCCTTGGTTTTGGAGGGCAGTTGGCAGATTTACTGACACAATTGATTCAAGAGATGAAGAAGGAGGAGTTGCTGGGTGATTATACAGAGGATCACGTTACCTATGAACTCAGCCAGCTCTGTGCTCAAGTCTATCTCTATAAGGGCTATATTTTACAGGACCGCTACAAGTACCAGTTGGAGAATCGTCATCCCTATTTGCTGATGGAACATGATTTTAGGGGAACGGCAGAGGAGATTTTTCGTGCCTTGCCTGCCTTTCAGCAGGGGACAGACTTAGATAAGAAGATTCTCTGGGAATGGCTCCAGTTGATGGAATATATGGCAGAAAATGGTGGTCAGCATATGCGGATTGGTCTGGATTTGACATCTGGTTTTCTTGTCTTTTCAAGGATGGCAGCCATTTTAAAACGGTATTTGGAATACAATCGTTTTATTACCATTGAAGCCTATGACCGAACTCGACATTATGATTTGCTGGTTACCAATAACCCGATTCATAAGAAGGAACAAACACCAGTCTATTATTTAAAAAATGACTTGGATATGGAAGATTTGGCGGCTATTCGTCAGTTATTATTCACTTAAAAGGCTTGGTCGTTCCAGGTCTTTTTTGTGAAATTCACACAATCTCCTCACATTTTTTAAAAAATTAAAAAAAGTTGATAAACAAGAAAGCGCTTTATTTTGTATACTAGTAAGTGTAAAGAGGAAACATCCTCAAGATCTTTATCAGGAGGACAGCACATGTCACAAGAAAAATACATCATGGCCATTGACCAGGGGACTACAAGCTCTCGTGCCATTATTTTCAACAAAAAAGGAGAAAAGGTCAGCTCGAGTCAAAAAGAGTTTACCCAGATTTTCCCTCAGGCAGGTTGGGTAGAGCACAATGCCAATGAAATTTGGAACTCAGTCCAGTCAGTTATTGCGGGTGCTTTCATCGAAAGTGGTGTCAAGCCAAGTCAAATCGAAGCAATCGGAATTACCAACCAACGTGAAACAACTGTTGTCTGGGATAAGAAAACAGGGCTCCCTATCTACAACGCTATCGTTTGGCAGTCTCGCCAAACAGCCCCTTTGGCTGAGCAACTAAAAAACCAAGGTTATGTGGAAAAATTCCATGAAAAGACTGGTTTGATCATCGATGCTTACTTCTCAGCGACTAAGGTTCGTTGGATTTTGGATCATGTAGAAGGCGCTCAAGAGCGAGCAGAAAAAGGGGAATTGCTCTTTGGTACCATCGATACTTGGTTGGTTTGGAAATTGACTGACGGTGCGGCTCACGTGACTGACTACTCAAATGCAGCTCGTACCATGCTTTATAACATTAAAGAACTCAAATGGGATGATGAGATTTTAGAAATCCTCAATATTCCTAAAGCAATGTTGCCTGAGGTTCGTTCTAACTCTGAAATCTACGGTAAGACAGCTCCATTCCACTTCTATGGTGGAGAAGTTCCAATCTCAGGTATGGCTGGGGACCAACAAGCGGCCCTCTTTGGACAGTTGGCCTTTGAACCAGGTATGGTTAAAAATACTTACGGAACAGGTTCTTTCATCATCATGAATACTGGTGAAGAAATGCAGTTGTCTGAAAACAATCTTTTGACAACCATTGGTTACGGAATCAATGGCAAGGTTTACTATGCCTTGGAAGGTTCTATCTTCATCGCAGGAAGTGCCATTCAATGGCTTCGTGATGGTCTTCGCATGGTTGAAAATTCACCAGAGTCTGAAAAATACGCTCGTGATTCTCACAACAATGATGAAGTTTATGTTGTTCCAGCCTTTACAGGTCTAGGTGCTCCATACTGGAACCAAAACGCTCGCGGTTCTGTCTTTGGCTTAACTCGTGGAACAACTAAAGAAGACTTTATCAAGGCGACTTTGCAATCTATCGCTTATCAAGTGCGTGACATCATCGACACCATGCAAGTGGATGCTCAAACAGCTATCCAAGTCTTGAAAGTAGACGGTGGTGCAGCTATGAACAATTTCCTCATGCAGTTCCAAGCTGACATTTTAGGAATCGATATCGCACGCGCTAAAAACTTGGAAACAACAGCTCTAGGGGCAGCCTTCCTAGCAGGTTTGTCAGTGGGCTATTGGAAAGACTTGGATGAGTTGAAACTCTTAAACGAGACAGGAGAGCTCTTCGAGCCATCTATGAACGAATCTCGCAAGGAACAACTCTACAAGGGATGGAAGAAAGCTGTGAAAGCAACCCAAGTCTTTGCGGAAGTAGACGACTAATACTGGAAGAATAAAGCGACTTAGTTAGAAAGTGTGTAAATATGGAATTTTCAAAGAAAACACGTGAATTATCAATTAAAAAAATGCAGGAACGTACCTTGGACCTCTTGATTATCGGTGGAGGAATCACCGGTGCTGGTGTAGCCTTGCAGGCGGCAGCTAGTGGTCTAGATACTGGTTTGATTGAAATGCAGGACTTCGCAGAAGGAACATCCAGCCGTTCAACAAAATTGGTTCACGGCGGTCTTCGTTACCTCAAACAATTCGACGTAGAAGTGGTATCAGATACAGTTTCAGAACGTGCAGTGGTTCAACAAATCGCTCCACATATTCCAAAACCGGATCCAATGCTCTTGCCAGTTTACGAAGAAGATGGAGCGACCTTTAGCCTCTTCCGTCTTAAAGTAGCTATGGACTTGTATGACCTTTTGGCAGGGGTTAATAACACGCCAGCTGCTAACAAGGTTTTGAGTAAGGAAGAAGTCTTGGAACGCCAGCCAAACTTGAAGAAAGAAGGCTTGGTAGGAGGCGGGGTTTACCTTGACTTCCGTAACAACGATGCGCGTCTCGTGATTGAAAACATCAAACGTGCCAACCAAGACGGTGCTCTCATTGCCAACCACGTGAAGGCAGAAGGCTTCCTATTTGACGAAAGTGGCAAGATTACAGGTGTTGTAGCTCGTGATTTGTTGACAGACCAAGTCTTTGAAATCAAAGCTCGTCTGGTGATTAACACAACAGGTCCTTGGAGCGACAAGGTGCGCAATTTGTCTAATAAGGGAACCCAATTCTCACAAATGCGTCCAACTAAGGGAGTTCACTTGGTAGTGGATTCAAGTAAGATCAAGGTTTCACAGCCAGTTTACTTTGACACAGGTTTGGGTGACGGTCGTATGGTCTTTGTTCTCCCACGTGAAAACAAGACTTACTTTGGTACAACTGATACAGACTACACAGGTGATTTGGAACATCCAAAAGTGACTCAGGAAGATGTAGATTACCTACTTGGCATTGTCAACAACCGCTTCCCAGAAGCCAACATCACCATTGATGATATCGAAAGTAGCTGGGCAGGTCTTCGTCCATTGATCGCAGGCAATAGCGCTTCTGACTACAATGGAGGAAATAACGGAACCATCAGTGATGAAAGCTTTAACAACTTGATTGCGACTGTTGAATCTTATCTTTCTAAAGAAAAAACGCGTGAAGATGTTGAGTCTGCTGTCAGCAAGCTTGAAAGCAGTACCTCTGAGAAACATTTGGACCCATCTGCAGTTTCTCGTGGTTCTAGCTTGGACCGTGATGATAATGGTCTTTTGACCCTTGCTGGTGGTAAAATCACAGACTACCGTAAGATGGCTGAAGGAGCTATGGAGCGCGTGGTTGACATCCTCAAAGCAGAATTTGACCGCAGCTTTAAACTCATCAACTCTAAGACATACCCTGTTTCAGGTGGGGAATTGAACCCAGCAAATGTAGACTCAGAAATCGAAGCCTTTGCGCAACTTGGAGTGTCACGTGGTTTGGATAGCAAGGAAGCTCATTACCTAGCAAATCTTTACGGTTCAAATGCACCGAAAGTCTTTGCTCTTGCTCATAGTTTAGAACAAGCACCAGGACTCAGCTTGGCAGATACCTTGTCCCTTCACTATGCAATGCGCAATGAGTTGGCTCTGAGCCCAGTTGACTTCCTCCTTCGTCGTACCAACCACATGCTCTTTATGCGTGATAGTTTGGATAGCATCGTTGAGCCAGTTTTGGATGAAATGGGACGATTCTATGATTGGTCAGAAGAAGAAAAAGCAGCTTACCGTGCTGATGTCGAATCAGCTCTCGCTAACAACGATTTAGCAGAATTAAAAAATTAAGAAAAAATAAAAGAGGTGGAGGGCAGGACTCCTAGTCTACCCTCTCCTTCTTTTTAATGGAGACAGAAAGATGATGAATGAATTATTTGGAGAATTTTTGGGGACTTTAATCCTGATTCTTCTAGGAAATGGTGTTGTTGCAGGTGTGGTTCTTCCTAAAACCAAGAGCAACAGCTCAGGTTGGATTGTGATTACGATGGGTTGGGGGATTGCAGTTGCAGTTGCAGTCTTTGTATCTGGAAAACTCAGTCCAGCTCATTTAAACCCAGCTGTGACAATTGGTGTAGCTTTAAAAGGTGACTTGCCTTGGGCTTCCGTTTTGCCTTATATCTTAGCCCAGTTCGCAGGGGCTATGCTCGGTCAGATTTTGGTTTGGTTGCAATTCAAGCCACATTATGAGGCAGAAGAAAATGCAGGAAATATTTTGGCTACTTTCAGCACAGGCCCAGCTATAAAAGATACTGTATCAAACTTGATTAGCGAAATCCTTGGCACCTTTGTATTGGTATTGACAATCTTTGCTTTGGGACTTTATGACCTTCAAGCAGGAATCGGAACCTTTGCAGTGGGAACTTTGATTGTCGGTATCGGTCTATCACTAGGTGGGACAACAGGTTATGCCTTGAACCCTGCACGTGACCTTGGACCTCGTATCATGCACAGTATCCTTCCAATTTCAAACAAGGGAGACGGAGACTGGTCTTATGCCTGGATTCCTGTTGTGGGACCTGTTATCGGTGCAGCCTTGGCCGTGCTTGTATTCTCACTTTTCTAATCTAGAAAACAATTATGTTGATAAAGCTTGAGATGAAAATCTCAGGCTTTTTTAAAAATATACATAGAAAAACCGCATAATTTTAAAATTAGCTTAAATATAATGAAAATCTACGGCAAACAATTGAAAAAATACTATATAAAGTGGTACAATGGTAGAAAAATAAGCTAGTAAGAATCACTCTTATTTTAGCTAAAAATTACAGAAATGAATGGTTTTTCTTGATGAAACAGAGAAAAGAATTGTACCTCTTTCTTGGTCGGACAGCCTTGTATTTTCTTATCTTTCTGGGGCTGCTTTACTTTTTTAGCTATCTTGGTCAGGGTCAAGGAAGCTTTATCTATAATGAATTTTAACTTGAAGGAGAATCCCTATTGTGTCAAATAAACCAATAGTAGATATGATTGAAACCATTGAGCATTTTGCTCAGACACAGCCTAGCTATCCTGTTTACAATGTTTTGGGACAGGAACACACTTATGGAGATTTAAAGGCTGATTCGGATAGTTTGGCTGCAGCCATCGATCAACTGGATTTACCAGAGAAGTCTCCTGTGGTTGTCTTTGGAGGCCAAGAATATGAAATGTTGGCAACATTTGTAGCGCTGACTAAGTCAGGTCATGCCTACATTCCGATTGATAGCCATTCGGCCTTGGAGAGAGTTTCGGCTATTTTAGAAGTAGCAGAGCCAAGCTTGATTATTGCCATCTCAGATTTTCCATTGGAGCAGATTTCTACACCGATGTTGAATCTAGCTCAGGTTCATGAAGCCTTTGCTCAAGGGACTAGCTATGAGATCACGCATCCAGTCAAGGGAGATGATAACTACTACATTATCTTTACTTCTGGTACGACTGGTAAGCCTAAGGGAGTGCAGATTTCCCATGATAACCTCCTCAGTTTTACCAACTGGATGATTACGGATAAGGAATTTGCGACGCCAAGTCGTCCGCAAATGCTGGCTCAGCCACCTTATTCTTTTGACCTGTCTGTCATGTACTGGGCGCCGACCTTGGCACTGGGTGGTACGCTTTTCGCTCTTCCTTCAGCTATTACTCAGGACTTTAAGCAACTCTTTGCGACCATCTTTTCATTGCCAATCGCTATCTGGACATCAACCCCTTCTTTTGCAGATATGGCCATGTTGTCTGAAGCCTTTAATAGTGAGAAAATGCCTGACATCACGCATTTCTACTTTGATGGCGAAGAATTGACGGTTAAAACGGCTCAAAAACTGCGCGAACGTTTCCCAAATGCCCGTATTATCAATGCCTACGGCCCAACAGAAGCGACAGTAGCCCTGTCAGCTGTTGCTGTGACAGACGAGATGTTAGCGACTCTCAAACGCCTACCAATCGGCTATACCAAGGCCGATTCTCCAACCTTTATCATTGACGAGGACGGCAATAAATTGCCAAATGGCGAACAGGGAGAAATCATTGTTTCGGGACCAGCTGTTTCAAAAGGTTATATGAACAATCCTGAAAAAACAGCGGAAGCCTTCTTTGAGTTTGAAGGTCTACCAGCATACCATACAGGAGATGTGGGAACTATGACAGATGAAGGCTTGCTTCTCTACGGCGGACGCATGGACTTCCAGATTAAGTTCAACGGTTACCGCATTGAGTTAGAAGATGTCTCTCAAAACCTCAACAAGTCTCGCTTTATCGAGTCTGCTGTAGCTGTGCCACGTTATAATAAAGACCACAAGGTGCAAAATCTATTGGCTTATGTCATCTTGAAAGACGGTGTTCGTGAGCAGTTTGAGCGAGATATTGATATTACCAAGGCTATCAAGGAAGATTTAACAGATATCATGATGTCCTACATGATGCCGTCTAAATTCCTTTATCGAGACAGTCTGCCACTGACTCCAAATGGAAAAATTGACATCAAAGGATTGATTAACGAGGTGAATAAGAGATGATGGAGTTCTTTCAACAGCTTCCTCATTTAGAGCCATATGGGAATCCTCAGTATTTTGTCTATGTGATTGCTGCAACCTTGCCCATCTTTATCGGTCTCTTTTTCAAGAAACGCTTTGCCTGGTACGAGGTATTGGTTAGTCTCTTCTTTATCGTCACCATGTTGGTAGGTGGGAAGACCAATCAGTTGGTTGCCTTGGGTATTTACCTTTGCTGGGAAATATTGCTCGTACTCTTCTACAAGCATTATCGAAAAAGTAAGGATGGCAAGTGGGTCTTCTACCTAGTTAGTTTTCTGTCCCTCCTTCCGATTATCTTTGTCAAGGTGCAGCCGGCTATCAATGGAACGCAGTCTTTGCTTGGCTTTTTGGGTATTTCTTACCTGACCTTTCGTTCGGTTGGGATTATCATCGAACTGAGAGATGGAGTGATTAAGGATTTTACCCTCTGGGAATACCTCCGTTTTCTTCTCTTCATGCCGACTTTTTCAAGTGGCCCAATCGATCGCTTTAAGCGATTTAATGAAAATTATCAGACCATTCCTGAGCGGGATGAGTTGATGGATATGCTGGATGAATCTGTTCGCTATATCATGTGGGGATTTTTGTACAAGTTTATCCTAGCTCATGTTTTAGGAGAAACTTTACTACCTCCTCTGAAGAATCTAGCTCTGCAGTCAGGTGGCTTCTTTAACCCCTATGCTTTAGCGGTTATGTATACCTTTGGTATGGAGCTCTTCTTTGACTTTGCAGGTTACTCTATGTTTGCCTTGGCCATTTCAAATTTGATGGGAATCCGTAGCCCCATCAACTTTAACAAGCCCTTTTTATCAAGGGATTTAAAAGAGTTTTGGAATCGTTGGCACATGAGTCTTTCTTTCTGGTTCCGTGACTTTGTCTTTATGCGAATGGTGATGGTATTGACCAGAAAGAAGGTCTTTAAGAATCGCAATGTAACCTCAAGTGTGGCCTACATTGTAAATATGCTGATTATGGGATTTTGGCACGGTGTGACCTGGTACTACATCGCCTATGGACTCTTTCATGGGATTGGACTGGTTATCAATGACGCTTGGATTCGTAAGAAAAAAACGCTCAATAAGGAACGGAAAAAAGCAGGGAAAGCTGCTCTACCTGAGAATCGCTGGATTCAGTTGCTTGGCATGGTTGTCACCTTCCATGTCGTCATGCTGTCATTCTTAATCTTTTCTGGATTTTTGAATGATTTATGGTTTAAAAAATAAAAGGAAATAAAATATGGATATCAAATCAGAAGTTATCGAAATTATTGATGAGTTGTTTATGGAAGATGTTTCTGACATGATGGATGAAGATCTTTTTGATGCAGGTGTCTTGGATAGTATGGGAACGGTTGAGTTGATTGTGGAGATTGAAAACCGTTTTGATATTCGTGTCCCTGTAACAGAGTTTGGTCGTGACGACTGGAATACAGCTAATAAAATCATAGCTGGTATTGTGGAGTTACAAAATGCTTAAACGCTTATGGATGATCTTCGGACCAGTCATGACAGCTGGTTTGTTGGTTTTTTTGCTCATTTTCTTTTATCCTACTAGTAAAAGTTATAATTTATCACAAGAAAAACGATATGCAGCAGCGATTAGTACACAAAGTTTCAGAGAAAGATTTCAGAAAGTGAGAGCTCTTTCGGATCCAAGTCTACGATTTATTCCCTTTTTTGGTTCTAGTGAGTGGATTCGATTTGATAGTATGCATCCAGCTGTTTTAGCAGAGAAGTACAATCGTTCCTATAGACCCTATTTTTTAGGTCAAGCAGGAGCAGCTTCTTTGAATCAGTACTTTGGTATGCAGCAAATATTGCCAGAGATAGAAAATAAACAAGCTGTTTTTGTTATTTCTCCTCAGTGGTTCACAGAAACAGAGTATGAACCTGCAGTTTTTCGTAGGTATTTTAACACGGATCAATTGGGCGCTTTTTTAGAAAATCAGTCTGGAGATGTGTCAAGTCGTTACGCTGCTAAGCGTTTAATGACAAAGTATCCTGATGTAGTATTGGGAGATATAGTCAAAAAAATAACCGAGGGTGAGCAACTTTCAGAAATAGATCAGACACTTATAGATACATTGGCACGATTCAACCAAAAACAATCATTTCTATTTGGACAATTGTCAGTGAATGATGGAGAAAAATATAGAGATCGTGTGGAGAAGTATTTAAAAGACTTACCAGATAAATTTTCCTACGATGCATTGAGAGAAATTGCTGTAAAAGATGCTGAAGCAAATACCACGAATAATGATATGGGGATGGAAAATCATTTCTATGATACGCAAGTAAAGAAAGATTTAAAAAAGTGGAAGGATTATCAGAAAAATTATAATTTTCTAAAATCATCTGAATATAATGACTTGCAATTAGTTTTAAATCAATTTGCGAATTCAAAAGTAAATGTATTGTTTGTGATTCAACCTGTTAATAAAAAATGGATTGATTATACAGGGTTAAATCAAGATATGTATCAACATGCAGTTGAAAAGATTCGTTATCAGTTAGAAAGTCAAGGTTTTACCAATATAGCAGATTTTTCAAAAAATGGTGCTGAACCTTATTTTGTAAAAGATACAATTCATATTGGTTGGTTAGGTTGGTTGGCTTTTGACAAGGCAGTTGATCCTTTCCTATCCAATCCCACACCAGCCCCGACTTATCATCTGAATGAGCGCTTTTTCAGTAAAGACTGGGCTACTTATGATGGAGATGTCAAGGAATTTCAATAGATCATAATTATAGAAGAGTTCAAGGATGAAACTAGGGCTCTTTGTCAACTGTAGTGGGTTGAAGAAAAGCTAAGCTCGAGAAAGGACAAAATTTGCCCTTTCTTTTTTGGCTCTTTGTCAACTGTAGTGGGTTGAAGAAAAGCTAATATCTAGAAAGGACAA
>NZ_WIJO01000053.1:0-14914 GCF_009496205.1 Streptococcus mitis | reverse complement strand
AGCTTCTCTAAGCTATATCCTTGTTTTCTAAGTTCATAGATCTGAACTTTATC
Source organism: Streptococcus mitis (assembly GCF_009496205.1). Lineage (GTDB taxonomy): Bacteria > Bacillota > Bacilli > Lactobacillales > Streptococcaceae > Streptococcus > Streptococcus mitis_BN. Next base: position 14,861 of record NZ_WIJO01000053.1, on the reverse strand, counting down.
ATCATAAGTTAATTTCATGATAAAAACACCCCAAAAGTTAGATTTTTTCTGTCTAACTTTTGGGGGGCAGTTCAAAACTTGATACTATGCGTTTTATTGTGGAAAGATTTACTTCATTTTCTCCTGAAATTGAGTTTTTGCCCAATTTCTCTTTTATGGTATAATATTGTTCGGCACTTCTACACCGCCTGCTAGAGGAGGTGAATTAGCCCATGATGGATACAATACTTAAAACTATCATCGGACCAATTGTGGTCGGTGTCGTTCTTCGCTTAGTCGATAAATGGATAAACAAGAACAAATAGTGTCAAAAAGACCCCAAGCTTATTTGGACGTGAGCTTGGGGTCTTTTCTAGCCTATGATATAGACACAATACTTAATTCCCTTTTATTATCCCACAGTTGACAAAATTTGTCAAAACTTTACATTCTCAGCTTCTCAAGCTTTAACCGCTTTACAACAAGACTTTCAAGTTTAAGAGAAAGTTAGGGATTCTATCAATTTCATAGAAATTTTGATTTAGTAAACGAAGAGACAATCTTACATGTCACTCCTCATTTAATACGCCACTACTGGACAAGCAAAATCATTATTACAGCAGTTCCAGTCCTTCAATTAACAGTCACCTACAATCAAATTAAGGTTGAATTCACTTAAATAGCAACAGACCTATTTCTTAGTCATATTCGCTAAAAAGATTCCCGCCAATTCCCCGACCAAAATCAGAAAAATATCGAAAAATGATTTTTAGAATAGTCCCCAAAAGCCTGAAATAGAGCCAAAAAACTCCACCTGATTGGGTGGAGTTAAGGGAGATTATTATGAAAAAGAAAAGTTTAGGATTTTATTAAATAAAGTTAGGAGGTCTTTATTTAATGACTATATAATACTAGACGAAACTTAAAACTAGCTTAACTTTTCTCAAATTCTACCATTTTTAAAAAAATTTCTATCAGCATCACCTCACCCTACAAAAAAGCCACCTGATTGGGTGACTTCATTAGGAGATTATGATGAAAAAAGTTTTAGGATTTCATTAAATAAAGTTAGGAGGTCTTTATTTAATGACTATATAATACTAGACCAGCCTTAAACTTTGCTTAAGAAAAAACAAGTTTTGTTATTTTTTACGATTCACCCAAGTCATACCTATACAATTATAGGTGGATAAGATTTCAAAGCCCATAGAACGATAGAATTCCAAGGTTCTTTCTGTCTGTTCTGTCACCAGCTGGACTTGATAGGCATCTTTGTAATCCTCTAAAGCCTCTTTCATCAAAGCACTGCCTATCCCTTGACGCTGATAGATAGGTAAAACGATTAAATCCTGAACCAGTATTGATGAGAATCCATCTCCAACCAAACGAATCAAGCCCACCACAGCATCGCCATCAAGCGCCACATAAATCACTAATGAATGAGATAAGGCCTGCTCCAGCATCTCTGGTTGATGGGTATAATTTGTCCAACCGACAGCCTGATAGAGATGCAAGACATCCTCTAGCTTGACAATTTCTTGCTTTTTAATAGTAATCATCTCAACACCTATTAAAGCTCTCTCAAGCTCTTGTACTGCTGTCCATTTTTATCAAAGTTTTCAGGAGTCAGCCATGCTATCAAACGAGATTTGACTTTGGGCCAGTCCTTATCAATCATAGACAACCAATCCGTATCCCTCGTACGCTCCTTATAAACCACTGCCTGACGGAAGGTTCCTTCATAAATAAATCCCAAACGCTCCGCAGCTCGTCTGGATGGCAAATTAAGAGAATCACATTTCCACTCATAGCGACGATAGTGGAGTTCTTCAAAAACATAGTGAGCGAGGAGATACTGGGCTTCAGTTCCTATCCGTGTTCCCCTGAGCTCTGGAGAAAAAGTGACCGCCCCCACTTCTATCACTCGGTTATTCTGATCAATGCGCATGAGAGAAAAAGTTCCCAAAGCCTTACCAGTTGACCTATCTATAATTGCATAGTAAAAACGGTCCTTACGAGCCAACATCTGATTTAAAAGGCTGACCAGTTCCTCCATGTCTGCTACTGGCTCCTGAAAGAGGTAAGTCCACATCTCCCGAGGCGTATCAGGGCCATAAACAGCTAATAAATCCTCCGCATGCTTTTCTATCGAGAGAGCCTCTATTCGAGCATAACGCCCTTCTAAGAAATCAATAGAAGGCAGTGCACCGGGTGTATAACCTTCCATTGACTCACCAATCATCTGACCATATTCGTTTACTGGCATTTTTCTTCTCCTTGTTTTACGCTGAAAATACTATATCACAAATTGTTCTCTTTGGAAACTGGCACTGTCTTCAAACTTCATCCTCAACACTATATTAGTGACCCGTTTTCTGTCTTTTATCCTCTAAGGCTTGATTAATTCGTTGGGTGAGTTTGTGAGTTTGCCAGATTTGATACAACCATATCAATCCATAAATTAACAAGAAAAAGAACCAAAGCAAGGGACTCCACAAGGCTGAACCCCAACCAAAAAATAGAGAGGTCAATACTAAAATAGTAGCTGTCACTAATAAATGAACTCCTACGCGTATACTAAAAGCAAGAAACTCTAGCTTTTCAAGTATTAAAGTCAATACCCCCATAATTCCACCCATTAAAAACAGAGCTAGAATATTTTTTATCATTGGTTCAGGATAGGTAATACCTGGATAACACTGAGCTAATAACATCATACTCAAATAAAAGAAGGAAGCCGTACGCATTCCCGATACAAAATAATCAATTAATCGTTTCATGATTTTCTCCTATAAACCTAGATAATTCATTAAGGACTTAACGTATTTCCGACTCACACTAGATTTGATGCCCCGAGTCATTTTAGCCATCATGTTCCCTGAAAAACTATCCGATAATGACTCTAAATGATCAATGTTTATAATTGAATGGCGCGATATCTGTATAAAGTTACGCCGATTAATCCGATTCTGAAAGTTTGTCAATGTTTCCTTAGTTTTATAAATTCCGTCTACCGTATAAATGGTTAATAAATTCTTGTCAATATCAGCTAGAATAAGATCCTCAATTTTCACCATAACCAGATGATCATCCGTTCGAATAGGAATGACCACCTGATTGGTCGTTGAAAATTGTTCTAAATACTCCATGACTTCCCTTGCTTGGTCGGTTAACTGAGCTGCCTGAATTACAATATGTGGGTCCTTTTCTGAGAACTCTGCCTTCATTTCAAAACGAATCTTCATTTTCTCTCCAATATACTTTTATTTTCTCTTGCTAAATACTTTAACAAATAAAAGCCAAAGAAGAATAGCGACGAGACTGATAATAACCACTATAAAGTATGTCTCTTCCTTTGTCAATAGTTCTTGCCAGTTGATTTGGAGTCCCATTTTTTCTTGAAATTCCTTTAATAATCTGCTATTTCCTGTGAATGCGGTCTCTAATTGCTCTTTCATTAAAATTTGTCGATAAAGAGAAGCAATATAAGTTGCAGGGGTACACTTCATGATAATCTGTGCAAAATCAGGTAAAACTCCAATAGGGACATAAGTTCCTACTAAAAATCCAGAAGCAGTTCCCACTATAGTTGCCAGTTTGCCAAGACTATCTACAGATCGAAAACGGTAAATCAAGAGAATATTTATCAAACTTGAAAGCAGACTACTTAACAACATAATCAAAGCAATTTCCGGTAAATGACTGATAACTGGACTTTCTTTAAAATAAATCCCCATAACAGCAAACATAAACACCTGCATGACAAAAGAAATGATAATACTACTGATTAGATAGGACACCTGTAAACCCCAGCTACCTAAATCTGTCAAGAAAAGATCTTGATCTACTTGATTTTCACGATCCTGTACCATTTGTGTAAGAGCCGTAAAACTGGTTGTAATCCCAGTCACAGCCAAGGTCCCACCCATCAGCCAGTTATTTAAAAGCTTCGTATTATCAGGGAGTTGGGACCAAGCGTCTGTCAAGTTCTTCTGCAAAAAAATGATATAAAGGAAGAAGGAAATCAATGCCCCCAATAATGAGAAAAATACTCCTGAACGATTACGAAAATATAAGATAAAATTCCGTTTCAATAAAGCTAACATTAGCGAACCTCTCTTCCTGTAAGTGCAATAAAGGCATCATCCATAGTACCTGAACGAAACTCAAAAGAATCAATTTCTTCTCGAACTTTTGCCAAATATTCAATGGCTTCCTGTGACGTCCTTGGATAAAAAAGATATTCCATCTCATTTTCTTCCTTTACTGTCATTCCAGTCTGTAGCAACTTTTCTAAATCCTTCATTTCTTTAAAACGAATTTTTAGGATATTGGATGCATACTGACTTTTAATAGCCGTCGCAGAACCTTTCGCAATCACTTTCCCATGATCAACGATATAAATCTGATCCGCTTCATCCGCTTCATCCAGATAATGAGTCGTTAAGATAATAGTCATCCCTTCATCCTTTTGTAGTCGAGACAGTAAATCCCAAATGGTTTTGCGAGTCTGAATATCTAGACCTGTCGTTGGTTCATCTAAGAAAAGAATATCTGGCTGTGAAAGAAGAGCACGCGCAATATCAACCCTACGTTTTTGCCCACCTGACAAAGTCCCATATAGTTGCTTCTGGAAAGCAGTCAAACCTAGTTGATGGATCAAATCATCCACACGACTTGCTGCAATCTCCTTATACTGTTGAGCACGAATCGTAAGATTTTCCCTAACCGTCAACATCTCATCCAGTACACTAGCTTGAAAAACAACTCCGATTTTCGTATTTGGCGCATAGCGAATCTGACCTTGTGTCGGCTTTTTCAAACCGATTAACATGGAAATGGTGGTTGATTTTCCTGCACCATTGGGTCCCAAAATAGCATTGAAACTTCCTTTTTCAAACTCTAACTGAATATCATCGACAGCCATATGAGTACCGTACCGTTTAGTCAAATGTTTAGCTTGTAAAATCATATTTCTTCCCTCCTTTTATCTCACTAGTTTAACAAAAATAATGACAGAAAAATCGACTTTTGAGATAAGTGGTTAAAATAAAAGGTTAAGTGGTGAGATAATTAGGGTTAAGTTAAAGTAGAGAAGGCTACAGCCATTTTTCTCCTACCGAATTGCTAAATGAAGCTTAAAAACACTTACAAAAACACATTATATTTTTAAATATGCGCTATAAAAGAGATGTTTTACCGCATCTGACCGAAAAATTCAAGAATCGGTAGTATTATTCTCGCCAAATCAAACAATAAAAAATTAACTAGAAATCATGACACACAATCCCTTCTATCAAAATGAAACTGCTGAATATGATATGATTGAATTTGAAGCAAGTAAGTATTGTCCTGAATTTGAAACTTCCATTAGCCAAATTTTTAACGACAAGTAAATCCATTAGGAAATAATCTATGAAAAGAATTTTCAATACAAGCAAAAAACAGCTCTTTTTATCCGAGAAGAGCTGTTCTATTTTATGAAAGAGAAAGTCACTAGTAACTCTTGTACTTCTCTCTACGTTTTTACTGTTTGTATTCAAATTTCTCTTGTTTTAGTGTTTGCTTTTGTAGACTGGACTACCAACCAGAACTGTGTTTTTATCTTAGTTGGGACTATTATAGTACGGTTCAGGACTATCTACAAATTCTTCAGATGTGTATCAAAAAAACTTATCGTAGCAAACCAAGAGTCTACACTTTCTTTCATTAATAAGCGCCAATCTTTTCGATAACGATGATTCGGTTGATAAGCAACCGTCAACATATGCCCTGTTTCATGGTATTTTTTAAACAAAATGGATTCCCCTTTATAATGTGAAATGATATCATCTATCGCGGATGATGCATTCCATATTTCATCAACATCGCTTCCTAGTAATAATAAAGGAGAGGAAATTTTACTCACATCAATCTGGGCCCTACTATCTTCAGGAATATGTTTTCCAAAAAACTTGTTTAACAAGTAATTTCCTAACTGAAATTTTTGATACGGAAGTTCTTTTTGCAAATATGTCCAAGAAGATGAATTAGAATTGAGTTTTCCCTTTATTCCCTCAAATATTACATTTGAGGGAGAATTGAGTACTAAACATTGCACATCATCCAAAATACTTTGTCCAGCCAGAACAAGCTCTGCTCCTTTAGAGCGACCATATATTCCTATTTTTGTATTATCAACTTGAGGATGATGATATAGAAAATCTTTCGCCTCTTCCAGACATTCTATCGGAATTCGTTCTAAATTTTGGGGTAATCCCTCTAAACCAAAATAAGCTATCGCAAGACAAATATAGCCTCTTGAAGATAAAAGTTGGGCAATATTTTGAGCTTTTTCAATTCTTCCCTCACTACCGCTAACAATAATCACGGCTGGCGCCCTTCTTAACTTTTCATCATAAAATAATCGACCTTGAAAATGCTTGTCATAGATATCTTGATATCTTACTCCCAGATTCATATAACGCCTTACAAAACTTTGCTCCGCGACCATATCTTTCCCCAGCCTGATTTTAATTTCAACACCAAAACAATCTCGTAATGGAATTCTATCAAGAGAACTCGGTAATCTCCTTTTCCTATTCTTCAACGGTTTCGCATTAAAGAATAATCCCATTTCTGAAACTCCTTTATAAGATCCCGAAATAGATGCTGTCTGAGAGGTATCAATCATACCGTCCTGATCAGATAAAAAAATTGCGGTTGATTTCCATATAACATCATGATCTAAAAGCAAGGGAGCATTTATACAGTAATAATCAGACAGGTACATTTCTACACAATACATTGCCCTTGGTTCTAAACCATTGATAGCAATATAAAAAGATTCATCCGCTAAATCTGTTTGTGAAATCAGTTCTATGTTTACAGTCATATCTTCTCCTTTTTGTTAATTCGCTTAACAATTATATTTGAAATTTACCGTGACTTTTACCACGGTAATTCTCTCCACACCTTTTCAATATCATCCATCAATTTCACAACTGTTTTAAGTTCCACCTCGCTATAGTTGTTTAAAACTGAAAAGATTGATTTTTCAATATATGCTTGTTGCTCCTTATGGATTTTAAAAATTTCGATGCCTTTTTCAGATAATCTCAAATATTTATTTTTCCCATTATTCGGATCAAAATCAAAAACAACTAAATTTTTTTGAATCAATCTCCTAACACTTTGAGTTATTGCACTTCTTGAAACTTCTAATATTTCAGATAATTTTACTAGATTTAAGGGCTGATTTTCCCCAATCACAACAATCAAATGTACCTCATTCAAAGTAATGGATTTGTCAACACCACTTTTATGTTGATTTTTTTTTAACTGGTCAAACGCTAAAATAAATCTATTGAAACGATTATTAAATGCAATAAATTCTTTTTTATCCATAATCTCTCTTTCCTTTGTTAATCATATTAACAAAACAGAAACTTCCTGTCAAATAAAAAATCCCCCAGATTCTACTCTGAAGGATTCCTATCTTATTTCAAAACGGTATTGACGAGTTTAACTGGCTCAAACAGTTTAGCAAACTGTCCGAGATTTGAAACCAGCAAATAAATTGGTTACTTCGTTACAATATTAACGAGTTTATTCGGTACCGCAATCACTTTCACGATTTCCTTACCGTCAATCTCTGCTTTGACTTTTTCATCAGAGAGAGCAATTTCTTGTAATTCTTCGCGTGACAAGTCTTTAGCTACCATGAGTTTAGCGCGGACTTTTCCTTTAATTTGGACGACTATTTCGATTTCGTCTTCAACTAATTTGCTTTCGTCCCAAGTTGGCCAAGCCACGTAAGAGATTGACTCACCTGTTGCTGCAACAGTTTGCCAGAGCTCTTCTGCCAAGTGAGGTGCAAATGGAGCAATCAATTGGATAAAGCCTTTGGCGTAGTCCACATAGAGTTTGTCTTCCTTGTTAGCAGCGTTGACAAAGACCATAAGTTGGGCAATGGCTGTGTTGAATTTCATAGACTCGATTTGCTCAGTGACAGATTTGACTGTTTCATTGTAGACCTTGTCAAGAGCGCCATTGTTTTCCGTAGCGATTTCTTTACTTGTGATCAAACGGTAAACACGATCAAGGAACTTACGGCTTCCTTCCAGACCTTCTTCTGACCAAGCGATTGAAGCATCAAGTGGCCCCATGAACATTTCATAAACACGAAGGGTATCAGCACCATATTGTTCCACTACGTCGTCTGGGTTAACAACATTCTTGAGTGATTTAGACATCTTGGCTGGTGCTTGCTCCAACTCTTCCCCTGTTTCCACATGGAAGAAAGAACCGTCACGTTTTTCGACCTTGTCAGTCGCTACAAGCGCACCACGATGGTCACGGTAGCTTGTTCCCAAAATCATTCCTTGGTTAAAGAGTTTTTGGAATGGTTCCTTAGTTGGAACGACACCGAGGTCATAGAGGAATTTGTGCCAGAAGCGAGCGTAAAGCAAGTGAAGTACAGCATGTTCCGCACCACCCACGTAGATATCTACTGGCAACCATTGTTTGAGGAGGTCCTCATCAGCCAATTTCTCAGTATTGTGTGGGTCAATATAGCGAAGGTAGTACCAGCTTGAACCAGCCCATTGTGGCATAGTATTTGTTTCACGACGACCCTTGACACCATCTTCACGAGTCACTTCAAGCCAGTCTGTCAAGTTAGCTAGTGGACTTTCGCCTGTACCTGAAGGGCGGATGTCCTTGGTTACAGGCAAGACAAGTGGCAATTCATTTTCAGGGACGGCTGTTGAAGTTCCATCTTCCCAATGAATAATTGGAATTGGCTCACCCCAGTAACGTTGGCGGCTAAAGAGCCAGTCGCGGAGACGGTAGGTAACCTTCTCTTGTCCACAGCCTTTTTCTTCTAACCAAGACACAATCTTGGCAATAGCGTCTTCTTTGTTGAATCCATCTAGGAAGTCTGAATTGACATGAAGTCCATCTTCTGTGTAGGCAGCTTCTTCAACGTTTCCACCTTCAAGCACTTCTACGATTGGAAGGTCAAATTGTTTAGCAAATTCCCAGTCACGTTGATCGTGGGCAGGCACAGCCATGACAGCACCTGTTCCATAGCTAGACAATACGTAGTCGGCAATCCAGATTGGGATTTCTTTACCGTTAACAGGGTTTACAGCATAAGCACCAGTCCAAACACCAGTTTTTTCTTTGGCAAGGTCTGTACGAGCCAAGTCTGATTTCAAGCTAGCTTGGTGTTTGTAGTTTGCTACAGCCTCTGCTTGCTCTAGACTTGTGATAGCGTCAACCAATTCATGCTCAGGAGCCAAAACAGTGAAAGTCGCACCGAAAAGGGTATCAGGACGAGTTGTAAAGACTGTGAATTCCTTGTCTGTTCCCTTAACTTTGAAGGTTACATTAGCACCAGTTGATTTCCCAATCCAGTTGCGTTGCATATCCTTGATAGACTCTGGCCAATCTAGTTCATCTAAGTCATTGAGCAAGCGCTCTGCGTAGGCCGTGATTTTGAGCATCCATTGGCGCATTGGTTTGCGGACAACTGGATAGCCTCCACGCTCAGATGTTCCGTCAGGAAGGACTTCTTCGTTGGCGATAGCTGTTCCTAGTTCCTCAACCCAGTTTACTGGTACTTCCGCTTCATAGGCCAAACCTTTTTCGTAAAGCTTGGTGAAAATCCATTGCGTCCACTTGTAGTAGTTTGGATCTGTTGTATTGACTTCACGATCCCAGTCATAAGAAAATCCAAGCGCATTGATTTGTCGTTTGAAATTGGCAATATTTTCCGCTGTAAACTCTGCTGGGTCATTACCTGTATCCATAGCATATTGCTCTGCAGGCAAACCAAAAGCATCCCAACCCATTGGGTGAAGGACATTGTAACCTTGCGCACGTTTGTAACGGCTGAGGATGTCAGTTGCAGTATAACCTTCTGGGTGTCCTACGTGCAGACCCGCTCCAGACGGATAAGGGAACATATCGAGAGCATAAAACTTCGGTTTTGATGCATCTGTCCCTGTCTTAAATGTATGATGTTCTGCCCAGTAGCCCTGCCACTTAGGCTCAATTTCTTTATGATTGTAAAAACTCATGGTCTCTCTCCAATTTTGTGATGTTACTATTATACCATTTTTGAGGGAATTTGAAAGACGAGAAATGTTCTTTTGGGCTTGGATGGCAAGAAAGACTGAATCGCAAATCTGGGCTTATTTATCAGTATAAAAAATTAGCTCACATTTAGAGCTAACTTCTATTAACTATTTGTCTCTTGCATCTTCTCCCGTCCTAGTTCTCGGTAACTACGGTCACCAACAACCTCAACTCTAAACTGGCCGTCCTCATATTCAAGGATCGTTACGCTACCATTATCTAGACCATGCGGATGCATGCCATTAATCAGATAAACAATGGTTCCAATGGTCATTCCATGGCTGACAACAAGAGCGTTGCCCCCACCTTGTTCTTCCATTTCTTTGGCAATCGCTTCAAAACCTTCTTTGATGCGGCCACTGAGTTTTTCCCAACCTTCAGCCCAACCAGCTGTATCGACCTCTACCAAACCCTCAGCCAGTTCAGCATAAGACAATTGATGAACGTGGTCCACATTAAAGATACGAGGAATAATACCCATGAAAAGATCACCATCGTAGGCTCCATCAAAGCTACCAAAACACCATTCTCTGATACGCTTATCCATGCGATAAGGTATTTTCCCCTGCAAGCCAAGTTCTTCAAGGATAATTCCCATGGTCTGAATGGTGCGACCAGAATCACTGGAATAAGCGCGCTCAAACTGTAGACCATATTCTCGCAAACCGATTCCTAATTCTTGAATCCCTCGTTCACCTTCAGCTGTTAAGGGAGTATCGCTCCAACCTTGCGCTCGACCAATCGTGTTAAACATGGTCTTGCCATGACGTACCAAATACAATCGTACTTTTACCATTTTCCGTCCTCCGTTTGCTTCTATTATATCATGGATGATAAAACAAAAGCCACCCATACAGGCGACTTTTGCAGGAGATTATTATGAAAAAGTTTAGGAGTTCTATTAAATAAAGATATTAGATGAAAATCAAATTCAAACTAAATCAGAGTTATCTGTTTCAAATAATATTAGGAGGTCTTTATTTAATGATTATAGTATACACATCCAACCTTAAATAGAACTTAAAATTTCTCCTATTTTCTTAATTTTTAAAACTATGAATTGGTGCTGGAATTTGTCCACCGCGAGAGATGAAATCGACAGACGAAGCCCCATTGACTTTCATAACAGGCGCAGTTCCTAATAGGCCACCAAACTCAATCATGTCGCCTTCTTTTCCTTTTGGAATAATACGAACAGCTGTTGTTTTCATGTTAATGACACCAATTGCAGCTTCATCTGCAATCATAGCCGCAATGGTTTCAGCAGGTGTATCCTCCGGAATGGCAATCATATCCAAACCAACGGAACAGATAGCCGTCATAGCTTCTAGTTTTTCCAAATTGAGAGAGCCATTTTGCACTGCAGCAATCATTCCTTCATCCTCTGAAACAGGGATAAAGGCACCAGACAAACCACCAACTTGGTTGCAGGCCATCACTCCGCCCTTCTTAACTTGGTCATTCAAGAGAGCCAAGGCAGCCGTCGTCCCATGCGTACCAACTGTTTCTAGCCCCATTTCTTCAAGGACACGTGCAACAGAATCTCCAACCGCAGGAGTTGGCGCCAAACTCAAGTCCACAATACCAAACTCCACACCTAGTCTATCACTGGCCATTTGACCAACCAATTGACCGATACGAGTGATCTTGAAGGCAGTCTTCTTAACTGTTTCGGCTACTACATCAAAGCTCTGTCCACGAACTTTTTCCAAGGCACGTTTTACCACACCAGGACCAGAAACTCCGACATTGATGATAACATCTGCCTCCCCAACACCATGGAAGGCACCCGCCATAAATGGATTGTCCTCAACAGCATTAGCGAATACAACCAACTTGGCCGCTCCCATATCTGATAGATTAGCCGTTTCCTTGATAACACGTCCCATATCTGCCACAGCCGTCATATTAATACCAGACTTGGTTGAGCCGATATTGATTGACGAGCAGACCTTGTCCGTTTCAGCCAAGGCGCGAGGAATAGAATTGATGAGAATCTCATCTCCCTTTTGATAACCCTTTTGTACCAAGGCAGAGAAGCCACCGATAAAGTCCACACCAATCTCTTTCGCAGCCTTATCAAGAGCTTTTGCCAGAACCACATAGTCTGTCGCATCTGTCGCAGCCCCAATCAAAGAGATAGGAGTCACCGATACACGCTTATTAACGATTGGAATCCCCAACTCAGCCGCAATTTCATCGCCAACAGCTACTAAATTAGCTGCCTTGCTCGTAATCTTTTGATAAATTTTCTCCGCAGCACGATTGATATCTGGATCAATACAGTCCAAAAGAGAAATCCCCATGGTAATGGTTCTGATATCGAAGTTTTGCTCCTCAATCATGGCAATGGTTTCAGTAACTTGTCTAATATCCATGTGCACCTCCTAGATATTATACATAGCGTCGAAAATCGCTGCACTCTGAATATTGATTTTCACATTCAAAGTTTGCCCAAAAGTTTCAAACTCATTTCGCAGATAAGTAAAATCCTGCTTTTCATCACTTGAGACGACAGCCATCATCGTAAAATATTCATCCAAAACAGTTTGAGAGATATCGTCAATATTCAATCCTAATTCTGCAATTTTGCCAGAAACACCTGCAACAATTCCGGATTTATCTTTACCAACAACAGTTATAATCGCTTTCATAAGCAAACTCCAATTCTTCTTTTAATAGGAAACCTGAACATTAAACAGGATTCTTTTCAAATAGTATAGCATAATTCTAACTAAAAAGGCTCTATAATATTTGTAGTGGGTAAATCCCCTATGGATCTTATGGGGCCTATTTTGTTGTAGAAAAAAAGTCCCATATCATCTATAATGAAAAGCGACTAAACCATCATTAGAAAGATTCATATGGAACAATTACATTTTATCACAAAACTACTCGACATTAAAGACCCCAATATCCAAATTATAGATATCATCAATAGGGATACCCACAAAGAAATCATCGCTAAATTGGATTATGAAGCCCCTTCTTGTCCTGATTGTGGAAGTCTAATGAAGAAATATGACTTTCACTTTAAGTATGATTTTTCTCGTCTTCCAGAGATTATGTCTTGGGACGAGTATGCCTTTACCAAGGGAAAGATGAGTTTCATTGCACAAGATTTTGATAATCTCAACATCATCACTGTTCTTGAAGGCAGAACACAGGCTATCATAAGAAATCACTTTCTGCGCTACGAGCGAGCTGTTCGTTGTCAGGTGAAAATCATTACGATGGATATGTTTAGTCCCTACTATGACTTGGCTAGAAAACTTTTTCCTAACGCTAAAATCGTTCTCGACCGCTTTCACATTGTCCAACATCTCAGCCGTGCTATGAGTCGTGTCCGTGTTCAAATCATGAATCAATTTGAGCGAAAATCCCATGAATACAAAGCCATCAAACGTTACTGGAAGCTCATTCAACAGGATAGTCGTAAACTGAGTGATAAACGTTTTTATCGTCCTATTTTTCGTATGCACTTAACCAATAAAGAGATTCTAGACAAGCTTTTGAGCTATTCAGAAGACTTGAAACACCACTACAATCTCTATCAGCTCTTGCTGTTTCACTTTCAGAATAAGGAGTCTGAGAAATTCTTTGGACTCATTGAGGACAATTTGAAGCAGATTCATCCTCTTTTTCATACTGTCTTTAAAACCTTTCTAAAGGACAAAGAGAAAATCGTCAACGCCCTTCAACTCCCCTATTCAAACGCCAAATTAGAAGCGACTAATAATCTCATTAAACTTATCAAACGCAATGCCTTTAGTTTTCGGAACTTTGAAAACTTCAAAAAACGGATTTTTATTGCTCTGAACATCAAAAAAGAAAGGACAAATTTTGTCCTTTCTCGAGCTTAGCTTTTCTTCAACCCACTACAGTTGTTAAGTATAAAAAGGTACCATAGGTACCCAGATAATCAATCGGGAAGACAGGATTCGAACCTGCGACACCTTGGTCCCAAACCAAGTACTCTACCAAGCTGAGCTACTTCCCGAGTTAAAAAGAAAAATGCACCCTAGAGGAGTCGAACCTCTAACCGCCTGATTCGTAGTCAGGTACTCTATCCAGTTGAGCTAAGGGTGCTCTATATTATGCCGAGGACCGGAATCGAACCGGTACGATCGTTACCAATCGCAGGATTTTAAGTCCTGTGCGTCTGCCAGTTCCGCCACCCCGGCCTCTCTAAGCGAACGACGGGATTCGAACCCGCGACCCCCACCTTGGCAAGGTGGTGTTCTACCACTGAACTACGTTCGCACTGTTTTCTTCTATCTAAAAATGCCGGCTACATGACTTGAACACGCGACCCTCTGATTACAAATCAGATGCTCTACCAACTGAGCTAAGCCGGCTCATTTATTATATCTTAATGCGGGTTAAGGGACTTGAACCCCCACGCCGTTAAGCGCCAGATCCTAAATCTGGTGCGTCTGCCAATTCCGCCAAACCCGCATATATGACCCGTACTGGGCTCGAACCAGTGACCCATTGATTAAAAGTCAATTGCTCTACCAACTGAGCTAACGAGTCTAAAATAACTTACGTTATTCTAACGGTCCCGACGGGAATCGAACCCGCGATCTTCGCCGTGACAGGGCGACGTGATAACCGCTACACTACGGGACCTATGGGAGTTAACGGGATCGAACCGCTGACCCTCTGCTTGTAAGGCAGATGCTCTCCCAGCTGAGCTAAACTCCCTAGAGCTAAGCGACTTCCATATCTCACAGGGGGCAACCCCCAACTACTTCCGG